>CADBRY010000141.1 GCA_902797195.1 uncultured Eubacteriales bacterium | reverse complement strand
CGGCCGGCAGCTCAGGACCGAATACAGAAGACCCATGGAAATACCCGATGATGCTGATATAATGCTGTATGTGGCTGAACTCACCGCCAACAAAAATCAGAAAATGCTGGTGGATACCCTTGGAGAACTTGTAAAGCGAGGAAGGAATGCTTACCTGGTGCTGGCAGGTCCGGACCAGGAAGAGGGAAGGCTGGAAACGTATGCCCGGAATGCAGGGCTTTCAGACCGGTGCCGCTTTTTGGGATGGAGAGACGATATTGGAAGCCTGATGGTCACGGCTGATGTATATACCGCATCAAGCATAAGAGAGGGAATGACCATAAATCTGATAGAAGCAAGATATGTGGGGCTTCCTGTGGTGGCGACGGACAACAGAGGCCACAGGACCGCCATGGAAGACTGCGGCTACGAGGCATTGGTTCCCATCGGAGATCATATATCCATGGCTGACAGGGTCGAAGAGTTTTTAACGCGACCGGGGGAACAGACCGGCAGCGAAGTGGCGCAAGATTTTGGGAATCAGGCGGGCGTCGGGCCGCGGGCACCCGCCGAAAAAATGAAAAAATACGATGCGAAGATAATCGCATCGGAAATCGCGGATATTCTCGAGATGGAAAGAGAAGGACGATAGGAAGCTATGTTAAAGTTCCTTAAAATAGAATCCATTATATATATAAAGGACAAGCTGAAAAAGGGCGAATTCGGGGAGATCATGGAAGACTGGAAGTGGATCTTCTCCTATTCAAGAAGGTATACCCGGCAGATCGTTGTCTTTACACTTTTTGGAGTCATGACCACAGCCTTCGGACTTGTTTCGTCGGTCATGAACAAGTATATGATCGACATCGTCACAGGGCATAAGACAGAAATGCTGTGGCTGGTGGTGGTCATCTGGCTGTCCACCAACGTATTCAGCATTGTGATCACCGGAGTGAACATGCGATATTCGGCCAAGGTGTCCATCGCTATCAGCAAGGATGTGCAGTCGGATGTTTACAACCGCATCCTGGATGCGGACTGGCAGGCTCTGAGGGAGTATACCAGCGGCGAGATGCTGGACCGCATCAACGGAGATACCCAGACCATTTCATCAAACGCCATAGTATGGTTCCCAAACATCATCATTTCCCTCTTTAATTTCATTGCCACCTTCGTGGTCATCTGGCACTACAGCAAGGGGATGTCCCTTATCGCCGTGGGAGCCGCCCCGATCCTGTTTTTCGTGGGGAGGGGACTGATGGCCCAGAGCAGAGAGTACCAGAAGGAAACAAGGCGTTTAAGCAGCAAGATATATTCATATGAAACGGAGTCCTTCGGGAAGATGGATTCCATTAAATCCATGGGGCTTGTTGATCTCTTCCTGGATCAGTTTGGAGAAAAGCAGAATGAACTGCGCAGTTTCCAACTGGAAAAAAATGCCTTTGAGATCAAGCGCAACGTGATAATGAGCAGCATCAACATGCTGGTGACGGGTGTTGCCTTTGCATACGCCCTGTGGCTCCTGTGGACCAACCACATATCATACGGCACGATGGTGCTCTTCCTGCAGCAGAGAACCAGACTTACCCAGGCCTTTCTAAACGTGGGACAGGTGGTCCCCAACTTTGTAAACAGCTCCGTCTCCGCAAGGCGCGTGGCTGAGATCCTGGAGCTTCCCGCCGAAAAACACAGCAGAGCTGACGAGAAATACAGGATCCCCGAGGGAGGGATCAAACTGGTACTGGATGATATCAGTTTCTTCTACGAGGACGGAGAGAAGGTTATCGAAAGCGGTGATCTGAAGGTTTCCACGGGAGAGACGGTGGCTTTGGTAGGGCCTTCCGGCCGTGGAAAGACAACGCTTCTTCGTATGCTTCTGGGGCTGATCTATCCACAGTCGGGAACCTGCGGCATCTACGACAAAGATGGAAAACACATAGAGATAAATGCGGACAGCCGTCACCTCTTCGCATATGTACCTCAGGGGAACACCTTGTTTTCAGGAACTATCAGGGACAACCTTCTCATGGTGGAGCAGGATGCGACGGATGAGGATCTGATAAAGGCACTGGAGATGGCCGATGCCTGGGAATTCGTGGAGAGGACGAGCAAGGGCCTTGATACGGAAGTGTGGGAGAACGGAAGAGGACTGTCGGAAGGTCAGGCTCAGAGGATAGCCATCGCAAGAGCTTTGCTGAAGGACGCTCCCATCATTCTACTGGATGAGGCAACCAGCGCTCTCGACGTGGAAACGGAAAAACGGGTACTGGAAAATCTCAAGGAGCACGCAAAGGAGAGGGCGGTTCTCGTAACGACTCACAGACCGTCGGTGCTGGATATATGCGACAGGGTATACCGGGTGGAAAGCGGACGTCTGGAAGAGGATGAAGATGAGGAATAGACCGGGGCACAGGCTGGGAAGCTTAATCTGTCAGGATTCCTCTTTAAAGAGCTTCCACTCGTCAAAGATGATTCTGTGATCTTTCGCTTCGCTCAGCAGTTCCGCGCTGCCGGACAGGGTGCGTTTGCCCTGAACAATTCTTGCGAGGTGTCTTGCACTTACATAGACCCAGGCTGCAGGAAGAAGAAAAGGCTTCTTTTCAGTTACAGGGAAAGCGGCTTTGGCGCTGTCATTGAGCATGTTTATAAAGACCCTGAGGAAACCATGTTCGCCGTAGCTCACCCTGTGAGCGGCATGGCGGACTGCGGTGGTCTTAGTG
>CADBRY010000140.1 GCA_902797195.1 uncultured Eubacteriales bacterium | reverse complement strand
CACTTCTGCATATCCTTTATCGATCTGGATCAGCTCAAGCAGGCAAACGATATCTACGGACACAGCGAGGGCGACAGATATATCCGAGATGCGGCACGAGTGATAGATTCTCTCCCCGTGGATAAAGAATCCGCTCGCGTAGGAGGAGATGAGTTTCTTCTGATAATCCTGGATATGAGTGAAGAGGAAGTAACAAAAATTCTTGAGGACGCCAGAAGCCAGATGATAAGTCAGCACGATATGTCCGCCTACTATGTCAGATCATTCAGCTACGGTGTTGTAGAGGTCACCCCCGATGACACCCGAAGCCGCAGTGAGATCTTAAACGAAGCGGACCGAAAAATGTATCTATACAAAAAAGAACACAAGTCCCACTGATCAATGAGAGCAGTAATCCAGAGAGTAAACAAAAGCAGCGTCACAGTCGACGGCGAAACAGTCGGAAAGATTGGACCCGGTCTTATGGTCCTCATCGGAGTCGAAGAGGGCGACACGGAAAAAGACGCTGAATACATAGCAGAAAAAACAGCTTCTCTTCGCATATTCGAAGACGATCAGGACAAAATGAATCTGTCCGTTATCGATGTGGGCGGCGAGGTCCTTGCCGTATCCCAGTTCACCCTTCTCGCAGACGCAAGAAAAGGCCGCAGGCCCGGCTTCACCAAAGCCGCTCATCCCGAGACCGCAGATCTACTTTACCGCAAAACCATAGATCATATGAAAGGTATGGGCATCCATGTAGAGGAAGGCGTATTCCGCACCCACATGGTGGTCGACATCAGCAACGACGGGCCCGTCACCATCCTTCTGGACAGCCGGAAGTTATTCTAATCAGCAGTTCCCCGTATACACGTACTTAAGTTTTCCCCGAGCCAATTCCGCAAGTTCGTAGATGCGCTTCACATCCGAAGCCTCCCTGTCCGTCAATTTAAAGCGTGGGAAAAACCTTGAAATATGCAGAGGCACTTCCTGCCCACAAGGTGTCCCTTCCCCATCAGTCAGCCCCTCTATCCAAGACGTAAGAGCATCCATCTCTTCAAAACTGTCGTTTTCTCCAGGTATTATCAGACAGGTCAATTCCACATGGCAGTTTTTCACTGCTTCACCTATGAAATTCTTCACCATCTCCAGATCGCCGCCGATGAACCGGGAATAAAAATCGTATGTAAATCCTTTGATGTCGATGTTCATCGCATCTATGTAAGGACTCAGCTCCCTCAGCACAGAAAGTTCCGCAGTCCCGTTGGTCACGAGCACATTTTTCATTCCCATTTCATGTACCAGCCTGGCGCTGTCCCTGACATATTCAAATCCTATCAGGGGTTCGTTGTATGTAAAGGCAACACCGGCGTTGCCTTTATCCCTGTATTTTAGAGCCATCCGGGCAAGCTCCTGAGGAGAAATGTTTCTGAGATGATGTCCGTATTCTCCCCTCCCGTATCCAAGAGCCGTGTCCGACCAGGATATGTCGGAGTTCTGACAGTGAGGACAGCGCAGGTTGCATCCATAACTGCCCACTGACAGTATCATGCTTCCGGGCATAAACCTCCTGAGGGGTTTCTTCTCGATTGGATCAAGAGCTATAGCCGTTGCCTTTCCATAATTACCGGCAACCACCTTGCCGTCCCTGCAGATCCTACCTCCGCAGAACCCCAGTTTGCCTTCGTCTATATCGCAGTGTCTGAAGCAGACTTCACAAACCGCCATTCTCTTAGCCTCCATCAAAAATCAGGTGTGTCTTATGACCTCAAATCTTTGGAGTTTGATTTTTCCTCCCGGAGGGATTCCCGCCTTTTGTCTGGCTATATCGATCTGCTTTTCAACCGTATCCACGCCATCAAGATCGGGAAGGAGCAGACCCCTTCTGCTGCCGCTTCTGACGATTACTCCGTACCGCTTCACGTCCAGTTCATCCGCAGAACTGATATCTTCCGGCTCTCCAAGCACGTCCACATTGATCTCCAGCCTGTCCAGCTCCTCAGGTGAAATGGGAGGAAACCTAGGATCCCTTGTAGATGCGCTTATGGCATTTTCTATTATCTCTTCAGCAAGGCAGTCCGCTGTGGGGCCTATGGTTCCAATACACCCCCGAAGAGCCCCGTCCTTATGGATGGAAACAAATGCTCCCGCTCTTGTCTCCAGCATCTCCTTGGGAAGATCATCGGGGACTGGAATATGCTCCTTTCTCAGAACATACTTTTCAAGGGAGCTTCTGGCAAGTCTCACATAGGGATCCTCCAGCTGCCTTTTCAGTTCGGCGGCCTCTTCTTTCTTCCTTAAATATTCGTCCAAAAAATGACGGTTTTCGTTGACCTTTCCGGGATAAAAAGTGCATATCCCGTATCCAACTCCCGTAACATCCTGATGGGAAAGCACCGTGGATTCCACATCCTGCCCGTCAAAAGCTCCGGCCATTACCACAAAGGCTCTGTGGCCGCACTCTGCAGCCTGCTCACAGAAGCTCTCGCTGAAATCAAGCAGTTCACCGAAGGCTCCTCTGCCGCATACATCCATCACCCGTTCATCGTAGGCCGGACCTTCCTCCGCAAACCCGTAGGGTCCGTACTCCTGAAGCTTGTGGGAGAGATCTCCGCTGGCAACGACCACAATATCTCTGCCGCATCTTTCCACGGCTTCCCTTATGATCATTCCAAGTCTGTAATGATCGGTCAGAGGCAGTCCGGACAGACCAATGCGCACCACCTTGCATTTATTCAGATCGATAGTTCTACTGATGAACCAAAGGGGCACCATGGTCCCGTGATCCAGTCTTTTGTCCCGTTCTCCCAGCGTCCCTGCAGACAGATCTTCAGCCTCAGCCAGATCACATATCTCCCTGACCAGTTCAGTGTCATAATTCACGTGGAATTTTACCTTCCCAGCACCAAACTGTGAAAAAGATCCGTCGGCTCCCTTCCCCGGAGATATATGTATGTAATCGGTATACATGACCGAGTGGGGACTGATTATGATCATGGTTTCAGGATCCAACCTGCCGATCTCCCGGGCGACCTGTTCATAGGCTTCGGTCGTCTCGGCAATCTGGGCCTCTCCTCCCCTGCCGATCTCGGGGACTATCATGGGCGGGTGGGGCACCATAAACGCAGCTTTTACAGACATGGATCTCACCTCCCGGATGAGTTGTTCATTGCATTTGCTACCTGTATCATTATGGCACATTCCATGCGTTTTCGAAACAACCTGCACCCGTATTCATATATCCCCGATATGGAGCCTGTGCTGTGATAGGCATTGGCCGCACATCCTCCACTGCAGTAGAGCTTCGCCCAGCAATCCCTGCATTCATCATGGGCATAAATGTTGTTGCGCCCAAAGGATTCTCTCATTTCCTCTTCTTTTATCCCGGTCCAAATGTCGCCCATTTTAAATCCATCCTCGCCCACAAACTGGTGGCAGGGATAAAGATCTCCCCAGGGAGTCACTGCATAGTATTCCGTTCCCGCGCCACATCCTGATATGCGTTTGTATATGCAAGGGCCACCCTCAAGGTCCAGCATATAGTGATAAAAAGTTACGGGGTGTCCCTCTTCGCTGCGCGCAAGCAGCCACCCTGCCAATTCCTCATACTGTTCATAAAGCACCGGCAGATCTTCCTCCGTCAAAGCTATTGGATCTTTCGGGTCCGTCACCACCGGTTCCATGGAAAGCCTGTCAAACCCCAGTTCCGCCATATGCTTTATATCCTCGGCAAAGTCTCTGTTCAGATGAGTGAAGGTCCCACGCATATAGTATTCTCTGCGGTCTGGGTTCGTGTCATCTGCCCTCCGCTTGGCAACGAACTTTTGGAACTTGGGCACGATCATGTCATAGCTGCCCCTGTCGTTTATCGTTCTCCGGAACCTGTCGTGTACCTCTTTTCTCCCGTCCAGGCTCAGCACCACATTGTGCATTTCCCTATTGGCAAATTCGATCACCTCATCGTCGATGCCTACGCCGTTGGTGGTAAGGGTGAATCGAATATTTTTGTTGTGCTTTTTCTCCTGCTCCCGGCCGTATCTGACTGTCTCCTTCACCACATCCCAGTTCATCAGAGGCTCGCCGCCGAAGAAATCAACGTCAAGGTTGTAGTGATCTCCCGATTCTCTTATTAGAAAGTCAATGGCTGACCTTGCGGTCTCCGCGCTCATAACAGCCCTTTCACCATGGAAATTCCCCTGGCTTGCGAAGCAGTAGCTGCAGTTAAGATTGCAGGTGTGGGCCACATGCAGGCAGAGAGCTTTCACGGAGTGCTTCCTTTGCTTCATCAACTGAGGAGCATCATTAAGAAGGTCCTGTGAAAACAGCTTCCCCTGTTTTTTCAGATCATCAATCTCTTCGAAGACCCCTTCTATATCTTCTTCAGTTATCGGCTCTTCCACCTTGCCCTCGCCGTATTTTTTTAGTATGCAGTCGGTGATATTGTGCCTGTCTTCTTTGACACCGGCCTTTTCTGCCTCATAAAAAAGACGGATGATGTCATATGAGGCATCATCCACGCAATGTACAGAGCCGCTGTTTACGTCCAATACTATATTGAACCCTCCTAGCTTATACTGATGAATCATTACTTTGTCTTCTCGCATTTCTGGTTGGCAACACCGCAGGAAGTTTTGCATGCGGACTGGCAGGATGTCTGGCACTCTCCGCAGCCGTCCTTGCGGATGCTCTCACTCAGGTTCTTCGTGCTGATAGTCTTGATTCTCTTCATTTTATTCGGTCTCCTTAATATATGGTTTATATGATTCCCGTCCCTTTGCAGGCACTGTTTCATTCTATACCTGTTTGACCATATTCTCAAGCATCTTTTGCAGCCGGCGACTGCCGTGGCTCTTTTAAAACCGGCGGCTGCCGCGAATCTTTCTTACTGTTCCAGTTTGCTCTCGCAGTATACGCATCTATATGTCTTCGTTTCGGGATCCGTCAGCTTGAAGCGATGTGGGATTTCCTGTTCTATAGTCGTTATGCAGCGGGGATTCTTGCACTTTACAAATCCCTCTATTGTCTCCGGCAGGTCTATGTGGGTGCGCTTGCTGAGCTTTCCGTCCCTGATGATGTTGACTGTTATGTTAGGATCTACGAAACCGATGGCATCCAGGTTCATCTCGATTATGCTGTCGATCTTGATTATGTCCTTCTTGCCATATTTTACGCTCTCCGCATTTTTGATCAGAGCAACCTGGCATTCCAGCTTATCAAGCCCGAGGATGTCGTAGAGTTTCATCCCCTGTCCTGCCTTTATGTGATCAAGCACTATTCCGTCCTGTATTTTACCTATAATCATTGCCTTTCCTCCTCATTATATTAAGCGTTTTTCATTACTTGTTCAGAAGCTTAAGTATCAGCGCCATCCTGATAAACTTACCGTTGAGCACCTGTTTGAAATATACGGCCCGCGGATCATCGTCCACCTCCACGGATATTTCGTTTACCCTTGGCAGCGGGTGGAGAATGCTCAGGTCTTCCTTTGCAGTTTCCAGTTTCTCCGGTGTGAGGATGTAGCTGTCTTTGAGTCTCAGGTAATCCTGCTCGTTGAAGAATCGCTCCCTCTGGACCCTGGTCATGTACAGGATGTCGAGCTCCGGCATTACCTTTTCAAGGTCTGTGGTCTCTTCACATTCCAGGCCGTTTCTGATAATGACCTCTTCCTTGAGGTACTCCGGCACCTTCAGTTCTTCCGGCGATATAAGGACGAATTTCACATTGTCATAGCGTGACATCGCCGAGATCAGCGAGTGTACCGTGCGTCCGAATTTAAGGTCGCCGCAAAGTCCAATGGTCAGATTGTTAAGCCTTCCTTTTTCACGGCTGATGGTCAAAAGGTCTGTAAGCGTCTGTGTCGGGTGGTTGTGGCCGCCGTCTCCCGCATTGATCACAGGCACCGTCGATCTGCGTGTCCCGACTACGGGAGCGCCTTCCTTGGGGTGACGCATGGCTATGATATCCGCATAGCATCCCACCGTCCTTATGGTGTCGGAAACGCTTTCTCCCTTCGCTGCGGATGAGCTCTGTGCCTCCGAAAATCCCAGAACGTTTCCGCCCAGTTCATACATGGCCGCTTCAAAACTGAGTCTGGTCCTTGTTGACGGCTCAAAGAACAGTGTGGCAAGCTTCATGCCATCGCACTTGTGGGCATACTTTTCCGGATTGTCGATGATATCCTTCGCCACAGCTATCATCTCATCCAGCTCTTCAACGGACAGGTCCATAATGTCGATCAAATGTCTCAATTTTCTTTCCTCCTTATATCTCTACAAACTATTCCTAAACTGTTTCAATTGTTCTATATCACCGGCTTCGATATATCCCGTCTCCGCCGCCGCTTCACAGGCCGCGTCGAAATCGGTCAGGCTGGTGTGTTTCAGGCCGGCTTCTTCAAAAGCAACATTTGCTCTTTTAAGCCCATACGTAAATATGCTTACGACTCCGATGACGTCGGCTCCCGCATCACGTAGAGCCTCTGCCACGCTTATGACGCTGCCTCCCGTGGAGATCAGATCTTCAACTACCAGAACCATCTGGCCTTCCTTCAGCCTTCCTTCGATCCGATTAGTTCTGCCGTGATCCTTCGCCTCGGATCTGACATATCCCATTGGTATCCCCATAACGTGCCCGGCTATTGCCGCATGAGGGATCCCTGCAGTTGCCGTTCCAAAGACCGCTTCCGTTTCCGGGAATTCCTCTTTTATCAGACGGATCAGTCCTTCTTCGATCACAGTTCTTGCTTCCGGGTCCGTAAGCACCAGACGATTGTCGCAGTAGACCGGGCTTTTGATACCGCTGGCCCATGTGAAGGGT
>CADBRY010000139.1 GCA_902797195.1 uncultured Eubacteriales bacterium | reverse complement strand
TCCCATCAAATTAGGTAGAAAAGAGCGGATGACCTTTTCAAAAATCAACGAAGTTGCGGATATGCCGAATCTCATCCAGATTCAGACAGATTCGTACAAGTGGTTTAAGGAAGAAGGTCTTCGTGAGGTTTTTGAGGATGTATCTCCGATCAAGGGATATACCGACAACCTCGTGCTTGAATTCATCGATTACTCCCTTGATGATCCTCCAAAGTACGGGCAGGAGGAGTGCAAGGAGAGAGATGCTACCTATGCTGCTCCCTTGAAGGTCAAAGTCCGTCTGGTCAAGACCGAGACAGGCGCCGTTACCGAACAGGAAGTATTCATGGGAGATTTTCCGCTTATGACGGAAAAAGGTACCTTTATATACAACGGAGCGGAGAGAGTTGTGGTAACTCAGCTGGTACGTTCACCGGGACCTTACTATGACAGTGAGATCGATAAGTACGGCAGAGTTCTGTTCTCAACACAGGTAATTCCCAACAGGGGAGCATGGCTTGAGTACGAAACGGACTCCAACGAGGTGATTTCCGTGAGAGTCGACCGTACCAGAAAACAGCCTGCCACCATACTTCTCAGAGCTCTTGGGATTGGAACGAATCAGGAAATAATCGACATCTTCGGTGATGAGCCTCGTCTTTTGAAGACCCTGGAAAAGGACCCCACCACAAACTACGAAGAAGGTGTCAAGGAAATATACAAAAAACTCAGACCCGGCGAGCCTCCCACTCTTGAGAGTGCGCAGTCTCTCTTCAGATCCATGTTCTTCGATCCGAAGAGATATGACCTTGCCAGAGTGGGCAGATATAAGTACAACAAAAAGCTCGGTCTTTACAACAGACTATCAGGCGCCGTGGCTGCGGAAGACGTGATCGATCCCAACACGGGAGAGATCCTGGCGGAAAACGGACAGAAGATCGACAAGGATCTTGCCAGACAGATCGAGAATTCCGGCATAGCCAGTGTTCTCGTTCGCGGAAGCTACGACGATACAGAAACGACAAAAGTAATCGGCAACAGATTTGTAGACATCGACCAGTATATCGACTTCGACATAAGCGATCTTCGCATTGCTGACAGAGTCTACTATCCTGTTCTGATGGAGATCATAAACGAACATGGAGATGAAGGAAAGGACGCACTGAGAGAAGCTCTCCAGATGCGCAAGTTTGACCTTTCTCCAAAACACATCCTGGTAGACGATGTGGTCGCATCCCTCAGTTACCTTTTGAATCTGAGCTACGGCATCGGAAGCACGGATGACATCGATCATCTGGGCAACAGACGTCTGCGTACCGTAGGCGAACTGCTGCAGAATCAGATCAGGATCGGTCTTTCCCGTATGGAGAGAACCATCAAGGAGAGAATGACGACGATTGACATCGCAGAAGTAACACCGGGAAGCCTTATGCATACAAGACCTGTGACAGCAGCGGTGAAGGAATTCTTCGGAAGTTCTCAGCTGTCTCAGTTTATGGATCAGACCAACCCCCTTGCGGAGCTGACTCACAAGAGAAGACTTTCCGCACTTGGACCCGGTGGTCTGTCAAGGGAAAGAGCCGGATTCGAAGTCAGAGACGTACACCACTCCCACTATGGAAGAATGTGTCCCATCGAGACTCCTGAAGGCCCGAACATCGGACTTATCGGCTCACTGACCACCTATGGAGTCATCAACGAGTATGGATTCATCGAAACACCTTACAGACTGGTGGATAAGGCCTCCGGCAAGGTGCTGGATGAGATCCACTACCTGACTGCAGATGATGAAGAGGACAGGATCGTTGCTCAGGCCAATGAACCTTTGGATTCAGAAGGACACTTCATCAATCTCAAGGTTGCCGCCAGAGGAAGCGGCGGAGACATCGACCTGGTACCCAGAGAAGTGGTGGACTACATGGACGTATCTCCAAAGCAGGTAGTTTCTGTGGCAACGGCCATGATCCCATTCCTGGAGAACGACGACGCAAACCGTGCCCTCATGGGTTCGAACATGCAGCGTCAGGCTGTGCCTCTCATGGTTACGGAAGCTCCCATGGTTGGTACGGGTATCGAATACAAGGCCGCAAGAGACTCGGGAGTAGTTCAGATAGCCAAGCACAGCGGAACGGTCAGCTTCGTTGATGCCAATACCATAAAGATCAGAAGGGACGACGGCGAAGGTGAAGACAGATACCAGTTGCTGAAGTTCAAAAGATCGAATCAGGGAACCTGCATCAATCAGAGACCTATTGTCATTAAGGACGAGCATGTTGAAGAGGGTGAGGTCATTGCAGACGGTCCCTCTACGGCAAATGGTGAAGTCGCCCTGGGCAAGAACCTTCTTATCGGCTTTATGACATGGGAAGGATACAACTACGAAGACGCTATCGTCCTGAACGAAAAGCTGATCATGGACGATGTGCTTACATCGATACATATAGAGAAGTACGAATCGGAAGCAAGAGACACCAAGCTGGGACCCGAGGAGATCACCAGAGACATTCCCAATGTAGGTGAAGACGCTCTCAGGGATCTGGACGAGGAAGGCATCGTAAGAATAGGTGCCGAGGTGGATTCGGGAGACATTCTCGTGGGTAAGGTAACTCCTAAGGGAGAGACCGAACTTACCGCTGAGGAGCGTCTGCTGAGAGCCATCTTCGGTGAAAAGGCAAGAGAAGTCAGAGACACATCACTCAAGGTTCCCCACGGTGAGACAGGAATCGTTGTGGACGTGAAGACCTTCTCCAGAGATAACGGCGACGAGCTTTCACCCGGTGTCAACAAGCTGGTCAGAGTATACATCGCCACCAAGCGTAAGATAAGCGTCGGTGACAAAATGGCGGGACGCCACGGTAACAAGGGTGTTATCTCACGTATCCTTCCGGAAGAGGACATGCCGTTCATGGAGAATGGACAGCCCCTGCAGGTCATGCTCAATCCTCTGGGCGTACCTTCACGAATGAATGTTGGACAGGTTCTTGAGGTCCACCTGGGACTTGCCGCCAAACACAAAGACTGGGCAATTGCAACTCCGGTATTCGACGGAGCCAACGAGAAAGATATAATCGAGCTGTTGAAGGAGACCGGATTTGACGAGAGCGGAAAGCTCTGGCTCAGAGACGGAAGAACCGGCGAATACTTTGATAATCCCGTAACCGTAGGGTATATGTATATGCTGAAGCTGCACCATCTGGTCGACGACAAGATCCACGCCAGAAGCACGGGTCCGTACTCACTGGTTACCCAGCAGCCGCTGGGAGGTAAAGCCCAGTTCGGAGGACAGCGTTTCGGTGAAATGGAAGTATGGGCATTGGAAGCATATGGTGCGGCCTATACACTT
>CADBRY010000138.1 GCA_902797195.1 uncultured Eubacteriales bacterium | reverse complement strand
TGCTATAGCAATCGTGATAATCATAAACAGGTTAAAGAGAGGGTACTACATTGGAGTGAAACGGAGGGTAATTGATGTTGCTATAATACCAACGATAGCCATTATATCATCTATGTTGGCATCTTTTACTGTATCCTCAATTGGGCAAAAGGATTTTCTTATAATCCTTTTATCAGTGCTTGCATCAAGTATATGCGGATATATGGGGACTGAATCATTAATGCGTTATTATATAGCTTGTAGATATAATCTTTTTTCTGCAGTTGAAATAAACAACTAACACATAGAATGTGCTGAAAATTAGGATATTTATCTACACTAAAGGAGAAATATGAAAGGAAATAATAATAACAATCAACAGGTAAAAGCTGACAGGAAGCCGTCAGGCAGGCGTAAACAGACTGGATCGAAGTCAGCAGATAAAAAGACAAAGCAAGTCAGGGTCATTCCTCTTGGAGGACTCCATGAGATAGGAAAGAACATGACTGCTATCGAATACGAGGATGAGGTCCTTGTGATCGACTGCGGGCTCTCATTTCCCGATGATGACATGTTTGGGATAGACAAGGTCATTCCGGACTTTACATACCTTAACGAATGTAAGAAGAAAATAACGGGACTTGTTATAACTCACGGACACGAGGATCACATTGGAGGGATACCATATCTTCTCAAGGATCTGGACATTCCCATCTACGGAATGCCTCTTCCTCTTGGACTGATAAAAAACAAGCTTGATGAACACAGGATGAAGGCATCCATGAATGAGATCAAACCCGGCAAGGTGTTCAAGCTGGGCAAGCACTTCAAGGTGGAACCTTTAAGAATCACTCACTCCATCGCAGACTCACTGTGTCTTAAGATCGACACCCCGGCAGGTGTTATCTTCCATACGGGCGATTTTAAGATCGACTATACACCCGTGGACGGAAACAAGATCGATTTCGGAAGACTGGCCCAGATCGGTAACGAAGGCGTCCTTCTGATGATGGCAGACAGCACCAACGTTATGAGAGAAGGCTACACAAGATCCGAGGCAAAGGTCGGTGAGACGCTGGATCTCATATTCAGAAGCGCCAAAAGCAGGATAATAATAGCCACTTTTTCTTCAAATGTGCACAGGATCCAGAAGATAATCGACATAGCCTTAAGATGCAACAGAAAAGTTGCCATTTCCGGAAGGAGCATGGTGAACGTCTTTGAACTGGCGAAAGAACTTGGATATATCAAGATCCCCGATAACATGCTGGTGGATCTTAACAATGCAGGAAACATCCCCGGCAAACAGCTGGTGATAATAACCACGGGAAGCCAGGGAGAGCCTATGTCTGCTCTTGCACGCATGGCTTCCATGGAGCATAAGTCCATACACATCAAGAAGGGGGATATGGTCATCCTCTCATCCACGCCGGTACCGGGAAACGAGCTTACGGTCTCCAATGTAGTAGACCATCTCATAGAGATCGGAGCGGAAGTAATATATTCGGATATAGCCGAAACTCACGTTTCAGGACATGCCTGCAGGGAAGAATTAAAACTCATGCACTCCCTTATAAAGCCGAAGTTCTTCATGCCTGTCCACGGAGAATACAGGCATCTGCAGAAACATGCCCAGCTTGCGGAATATCTTGGAATGAAGGAGAAGAATATATTCCTTCTGTCAAACGGAGATGCCCTCAAGCTCACCTCAAGTAAAGCCCTGAGAGAAAAGTCTGCGGTCCAGGCCGACGACATAATGGTTGACGGTCTTGGTGTAGGCGATGTGGGAAATATCGTATTAAAAGACAGGCGCCTTCTTTCGGAATCGGGACTTGTGATCGTTGTGGCTTCCATAGACAGGGCAACGGGCACCATCATCTCAGGACCTGAAGTGATCACAAGAGGATTCGTCTACGTGAGAGAAAACGAGGATCTTATCGAAGAGACCTGCAATGAAGCCAGAGAAATAATAGAGAAAGGTCTCAGAGGCAAAAAAAGAGATATCAACGGTATCAAAACCAATGTGCGGGAAGGTCTTAGAAAGTCCATATATGCAAAGACCAAGAGGAATCCTGTCATACTTCCCGTTTTCATGGAGGAATAATAGAATTGGCAACAGGTCAGGAGGATAGAAATGAATGTATACGATCAGGCTCATCAGCTGGCAAAAGCCGTCAAGGAATCTGAGGAATTCAAACACTACGACAGAGCAAAAAAAGAAATAGAAGCAAATCCCGAACTGGATAAAGCCATCAAGGACTTTATGAGCCGTCAGTTCGAGCTTCAGGCGGCCCAGATGATGGGACAGAGCCCCGACGCCGATGCCATGCAGCAGATGCAGCAGCTCAGCGCAGCTTTAATGGCAGACCCCACTGCTGCTAACTACGTACAGTGTCAGATGAGACTTTCCATGATGATGGCCGATGTTTATAAGATAATCGGAGAAGCTGTGGATCTTGGATTTGATCCTATGGGAGGTATGGCAAGGTGAGCTCGATGATAAAAAAGCCCGAAGAACTTGTGGCCATCCTTGAAGCACAGGCCATGGGAGATGCCTGCTTTTCTCACATACTGGAATATATAAGGCCCGGTATGACGGAAATACAGGTGGCGGAAGAGATAGAAAAAACACTCATGGACCTTGGAGCTGAAGGTCTTGCCTTTGACACCATATGCGTAAGCGGAGAAAAAGGCGACCAGCCCCATGGAGTTCCATCGGAGAAGATAATACAGGATGGAGATCTTGTCACCATGGATTTCGGTGCAGTGGTCAGAGGCTACTGCGGAGACATGACCAGAACCATCGGCATTGGCAGCATCAGCAGGGAACTTAAAGATGCCTATGATGTGGTCAAAAGGTCTCAGGAAGCGGGACTTTCTGCATGCAGAGCAGGGGTGCCATGCAAAGAGATCGACAGGGTCTGCAGAAGCATTATCGAAGAAGCAGGCTTTGGTGAGTATTTTGTCCACGGTACCGGCCACGGTGTGGGAAGGGAGGTCCACGAATCTCCCACACTAAATGGAAAGAGCGAGGAAGTCCTTGAAGCCTATATGCCCGTCACTGTGGAGCCCGGCATATATGTTCCCGGATCCTTTGGCATACGCATCGAGGACTTGGCAATAATTACCGACTTTGGTATAATTAACGGGACT
>CADBRY010000137.1 GCA_902797195.1 uncultured Eubacteriales bacterium | reverse complement strand
GTGGACATATACATTCTTGAATCTTTTCTTATCGATAAATTCCTTGATAGCCTGATTGATGTCTTTGGCATAGCCGTGGCGGACGAGCATCTTAGCTATGTGCGGTTTACCCGGATTGTCCAGCGACATCAGATCCTCAAGGTCACTTTCGGGGAACTCTATGCCGAATTCTTCCTTAAGGAAGCTGATGCGGGCTTCGGTTTTTTTCATCCTGAATCCGTGGCCCTTCGCCACGACCTCTTCGATATTTCCAATGAGATGATCATAACCGTATCCCAGCACGTGATACTTATTGTTGTCCTCGTCCCTGCATGAAAACTCCACGCCTCTGATAAAAGACGGAGACTCTTCAGTCAGGATCTTCGGAACTTCGAATCCACCTTTTATTGAATCGTGATCCGTCACAGAAAAAAGGCAGATCCCTGCCTCACTGATTTTTTTTATGATTTCTTCCGGAGTGTCCGTGCCGTCAGAAATGGTTGTGTGCATATGTAAGTCGATTTTTCTGTACTGCTTCAATACATTCATGTCTTATCTCCACGGAGTGTGTTTTACGCCTGGTTCCTTCTGGATGCCAGATAGTATGGAAAGGCAACGAATACCGCGCCCCCAATTATGTTTCCTACTGTAACAATGAGAAGGTTATATACATATCCTCCAAGGCTCACCGCCTGGCCAAAGGGATCCATTAAGGCTACAGCCATAAGGGTCATGTTTGCAATGCTGTGCTCAAACCCGGTAGTTATAAAAGCGAGCAGGCACCAGAATATCATGATAAGTTTGCCGGCATCGGAGCTGGCTCTCGAGGCGCTCCACACTGCCATACACACGAGGAAATTACAGAGTATTCCCCTCGTCAGCAGAGCCACAGGCCCGGCGCTCATTTTTGCGGCAGCTCCCGCAGCCATGAATTCACCCACAGATTCCGTTGCGGATCCCAGGCCTGTCAGATGATAGAGAACTGCAAGTATCAATGCGCCCACAAGATTTCCAAACCAGCAGAAAACCCAAAGCTTTACTGTGTCCGCCCCACTGACCTTTTTTTCGAACATGCCCATAGTCATGGCCATGTTGTTGCCGGTAAACAGTTCGGCTCCTCCCATAACTACCAGACTCAGGGCTACTCCGAAGGTGCATCCCATCACTATCCTCACATAAGGAAGTCCTGTGAGCAGTCCTCCGCATGTGAAGGCCAGAAGCACTCCCGTACCTATAAATGCACCTGCGAGCATGGATAAAACAAAGTATCCCAGAGGGTCCCTTTTCATCATGGCCACCTTTGAAGATGCGCCATCCGCCAGTTTTGTATAGTCGGTCTTGAACATGTTTTACTATCTTTCTTTATTATTGCCAAAGAGTACCTTTCGCTTGAATATACTATAATAAATCCCCTGTTTTGTCACTTGGAAATATATGCTATACTGAATAAAATAAGTTGACTTTAGTCCCGGGAGGAAACGATATGAGTAATATTTTTCAGGAAAAGAGCAACATCACAAACAAACACAGCGTTTTCACATGGGAAGGCCTTGGCGATATAAAGGAAGGCCGCGGCAATCTTGGAGAAGATATGCCCGTTATAGTCTACAGGCTTCTTGAGTACACGATGCTCCATGTGCTGGCCGAAGAATTCGGTGAGGAAAAGGCAAACGAGCTTTTCCAAAAGGCCGGCTTCCTCGCAGGGGAACAGCTGGCCCGCAACACACTTGATCTTAACGTTGACTTCGACGGATTTGTTGAGCAGCTTCAAAAGACAATGCGTGAGCTTAAGATCGCCATACTGCGTATCGAAAAATTCGATGCAGAAACAAGAGATTTTACTCTTACGGCAGCTGAAGATCTCGACTGCAGCGGTCTGCCGGCAACAGGTGAAATGGTCTGCCAGTATGATGAGGGATTTATCTCAGGACTGCTCTATGCCTATACCGGAAAGAAATATACGGTACGAGAAGTCGACTGCTGGGCAAACGGAGATCGTGTCTGCCGCTTCAGGGGCAGCGTTGAATAAGGCGATAAATAGTAACTATCGGAGCCGATGATCGAATAAAATGAAACCGGAAGATATTCTATTTCAGTTTTTAACAGATCTCATCTACAAAGATGACGCGGGAGACCTTGACATCGAAAGCCTGCCGGAAAACCTGCAGGACCTGGGAAGAGGTCTTCTTCAGCTGTCCATTTGGATAAAGGATACAAAGGCCTTCGCCGCAGCTCTTGCTGACGGCGATCTTAATGTGGACCCACCGGGAAGAGACAATCCTATCGCAGGAAGCATCAAAGCCCTTCAGGCCACCATGACTCATATCGCATGGCAGGCCGAGCAGGTCACCAAGGGAGATTTTAACCAGCGAATAGATTTTATGGGTGATCTGTCCAAGGCCTTCAACGAAATGACCGAGCAGCTGAAAATAAAGACCGAGGAACTTGAAAAAAGCCGGGACAATGCGATACAGTCCAGAGACGAATACAG
>CADBRY010000136.1 GCA_902797195.1 uncultured Eubacteriales bacterium | reverse complement strand
TAATCTCAGATACACCGCCGCGTGCGCACACGCCAGGGCTGTCAATTATTTCGATTCCCCGGAGATCCTCCTCAAAGGGGAACATTACCTCGATCTTTGTGACGATGTCCCGCCATGTAGACTTTCTTTCTTCAATGTACGCCCTAATTTTCTCGTTGTAGTCAGGAATCCTATGGACATTGGCATTCTGAACCTCTCTTGAGCTCAGCATTTCATTAACCTCTGACTCATGGATGTATATGTCCATACCCTTTTCAAGAGAACGGCGTCCTGATTTAACAAGAATCTCACTGTTGATGGTTGGGACTGGAATATCCCGATATTTGTCATTTAAAGCGGCATTTTCCTTTAAGAAAGTACGTGCTGCTTCATCGCCGGTTATTGTTTCTTGTCTTCCGTCTGCATAAGTCGCTCTGACTGAGAATTCCTCTCCATATTTAATCTCAACTATAGAGCTTGTACACTGTTTCACATCCATTGGGAGCAGTTCCACACCCAGATACGCATTAATAAAAGTAGACTTGCCGCTTTTTGATTCTCCTGCAATAACAAGATTAAAACGATCTTCCTTTACTCTTTCAGCTTTACCTCGTATATCAGAGAGCAAGTTGCTAATGCGTCCAGTAGGATCAGGGAGCTCTATTCTCTTTGCGTAGTTCTGTAATTCAGATAAAAGCCCCTCCAATTGCTCATAAGAGGCAATCACTTCATTCTTTCTTGATTTATAATCAACAACCATTTTGGGCTCCTTTCATGAAACCGCAAGAAGATTAGCTTCTACATAATTTCAATATTTGTTCCTTGGCTCTTTATCCACATATCTATTCCAGCACCAAACACCTCTGCGCTAATGGTGTAGGCTCCGTCCACCTCGTCCAGAATCTCCGCCGTGGGCAGACGATCCAGAATAGCGTCAATATCCGATCCGGTATATCTGAACTTTACCTTTTGCAACTTGCCGCCGTACATGAATTGAATCCGCTTTCTGAATTCACCCTCTTCAAATCTGCTGCTGTATGGAATGTAGAATTTTTCGTCAGTTATCCGCATTGACCGAATGCGGTCGATGCGATAGATGGTCGGGAAGGAATCATTTAGTACGTCGAAGTCCTTTCTGACATCCTCATCATCGATAAAGGCAGTCAGATAAAAGTAGTATTCCGAGAACATAATAGCCGCTGGACGCAGTTTCCTGTGAACAACCGACTTGTCTTTCGTGCGAAAGTAGTCTATTTCGATGTATTTGCACTCATGGATCGCTGTGCCGATTTCCCACATCGTTTCGATGAACCGCGTCTTATGCCTTGGCTCCACATAGTGGAATTCCTCATTCAGGATAAGCTCTTTCACCAGTTTCTGATTGACCTTCGGAACGCAGCATGTGACGAGTTTATCGAGAAGCTCTACCATCTCGTCTTTGGTGAAAGCCCTGCTGTCAAGCAGGATTTTGCAGAGAGCCAAAATCTCGCTGTTCTGAAGCCGCATCTGGTAAATGGTTTCAAGTCTGTAGCCCTTTGCGACCCGGTCATAGACGATTGTGTTGATAACACCCGTTCTCTCGGAGTCCTCATCCAGGAAATTTCGGATGTTGTCAATGTCATGTTGTATACTACGCTTATTAACCCCATATCGCGCAGCCTCTTCTGCCTTGTTCACAACATAGCCGTCAGTCAGTCTGGTGTATATCTGTAGAACCCGTCTGATCTGATCGCCCTTAGTGTCTTCTCTCATAAGCCACCTCCAATGCTATTAGTCGCAGTATAGCACGCAACATAGACATATTATGTCACTCTGATTCATTTTTACTCCGAACGTGAAATTTGAACGATGGCGTCAAGACATGAATCTTTCATGAGAAGGTTTAGGAAAGGCCAAGTATGGCAGGGTGACACATTATTTTTTACTATATCATAAAAAAAGCGTTTTTCGCAATCCCAAAAACGAGGAAAGCAAAGCAGCCGGAATGACCTGTCTAAACAGGGATTATAGTTGCCGGTTGTGAAAATGGAGTATTTTGGTATTTCCAAGGATAGGGAATCCAGCCTGAAACTGAATAACACATTAATCATCAATTCTTTATAGAAATATATGATTTACAATCTCAATTTTAGGTGTTATAATGCAAACTATCAATCCAAAGGAGGTAATCACATGGCCAGGAAGAGCATTGATCACTCCACATCCGGCAAAGGAACCGTGATCGATATGAAAACACAGCAGCTGATCGATATCCCAAAGTTGCCCATTGTCTGCGATCGGATCCGGCACTATCGTATCCAGAGAGGCATCGAGCAAAAAGCCATGGGCTCGCTGCTCGGTATCTCAGGAAATACTATATGCAACTGGGAAAATGGCAGAGCCCGCCCTGATATAAACCTTCTTCCCTCCATTTGCAAGGTCCTCGACATTTCGCTGTATCAATTGCTGGGTGAAGCGGACCCAAATATCAAATTGACCCCGCATGAAACGAATCTTGTCGCCCAGTACCGAGATCTGAATCAGGGGCATAAGTGCGCAGTAGATACTCTGATTGACAGTCTCCTTTTTGCACAGACCAGTGAGCATTGCCCAAAGATCAAAAAACTTATCATTCCGGATAAATCGCTGGCAGCAGGAATCGGCGATCCTACCGAGCCGGATATCACAGGGACAGAGACCTATCTGTATTCCTCCCCTCTTGTCGACCGTGCAGATTTTATTTTTGGCGTTAACGGCGACAGTATGGAGCCAACTTATCATTCGGGGGATAAAGTCCTTGTTCAGCGCATCTATGACGGCTCCTCGCTCCCGATCGGAGACATCGGCGCATTTTCCGTTGGAAATGAGATGTACATCAAAAAACGAGGGGAAAACTGTCTCCTCTCTCTTAATCCGGACTATCCGCCCATGGTTTTTAATGAGGAGGAGTCCGTGTATCTGATCGGTAAAGTCATTGGCATCTGTGAAGAGTCTGACTTTGCCAGTGAGAAAGATATTGACATATATCTCCGATTGAATCCTGATGAATAATAAGTCTACGCATATCGATTCCAATGGAGAATAAGCAATACGTTACATCATGGAGAAAGAAAGTAAAAAAATCACCATAGGTGACCAGAAATTTTCCACCGTCCGTGATGCCTGTACTTCTCTTCACATCATTGAAAATGTTGTCAGATACTACATAAAAAAAGACGGCATTCCAATCGAAGAGGCGCTCCAATTCGTTTTGAAAAAGGAAGCCGAGTCTGGTTTTCAGTTCAGAGGATGTCGCTTCCGCTCCTTTGCTGAAGCCTGCCGCGTATATGGGACAAATGATGCAAATATATGTTCTTCTTCCGTTTATTATTCTATCTCGAAGGAAGAAGCTCTGGAGAGATTTATCAGCAGAGCTGCCTAATCCTGTTCAAGTCCTGCAATCTACCAACCTTTTAAAATTGGTCCAGGTGATACAAAGATAAAGAGTATCAAGCACAGAACGATATACTCTGCAGGAATCATCCAAGACAGATGCAACGGTTTCTATGGTAGGAACCGATTCTCCCCCTTGCTTTGGGCCGCGACATTTACGGAAAGGAGACGAAAATGGGCGCCTTTATTGCAATCGATATGAAAAGCTTTTACGCCTCCGTAGAATGTGTCCATCGTCATCTCGATCCTTTAAAAGCCAATCTGCTGGTCGCAGATGAATCACGGTCCGAGCAGACCATCTGCCTGGCTGTTTCTCCCAATCTCAAAGCCAAAGGCGTTCCGAGCAGACCGAGGTTGTACGAAGCAAAGCAGGCAATCCGCACTTGGGAGCGACAGCATCATCAAAAGCTGTCTTACCTCATTGCCGTACCGCGTATGGCGGAATATGAGCGGGTATCTGCATTGATCTACAGCATTATACTTAGGTACGTCGCCCCGGAGGACGTGCACGTTTACAGTATTGACGAATCTTTCATTGATTGTGCACCTTACATGCATCATTATCAGCAGGAGGCCGATCGTCTTGATATGGAACCTGCACATGTGATGGCCATCCGGATTGTGCGAGACATCCTGCATACCACAGGGATTACCGCCACAGTCGGAATCGGCACCAATTTGTATCTCGCCAAAGTCGCCATGGACATTGTAGCCAAGAAGATGCCAGCCGATAAAGACGGCGTTCGTGTTGCGGAGCTGAATGAAGAATCATACTGCTATCGACTTTGGGCTCATCGGCCCCTCACGGATTTTTGGATGATCGGCCCGGGAAAAGCACGGCGCCTGGAAAAGGCCATGCTTTTTACCATGGGTGACATAGCCAGGCGAAGTCAATGGGATGAAGAGTGGTTTTTTAGGGAATTTGGAATTGACGGTGAAATCCTTATCGACCATGCCTGGGGACGGGAACCCGTTCTGATGAAAGACATTAAGACCTATCAATCGGACTCCCACAGCCTTTCGACTGGTCAGGTGCTTCCCAGGCCCTATAAGTATGAGGAAGCAAGACTCGTCTTCAGTGAAATGATTGATGGCCTCTGTGCAGATATGTTTGTTAAGGGGCTTCTCGCCCCGTCGTTTAGCTGGTGGGTCAGTTATGACTGGAAAAGTCTGGAGGTAAATCCCGCCTACTCCGGTCCTGTCTCTGTGGATTTTTATGGCAGGCTGCATCCAAAGCACAGCAACCGGACGGTAAAAATGCGAACGAGGACCAACAGCCCGGCACTTGTTCAGAATGCTCTGAAGACATCTTTCGATGCAGTGACCGATCATCATCTGCTCTTTCGTCGGCTCGGCATATGCGCCAACAATGTGACCAGGGATGACGGCATATACCAGCTTGATCTTTTCACAGACTATGATGCCCTGGAAAAAGAAGGAAAAATCCAGGAAGCCTTGCGTGAGATACGATCTAAATATGGATTCAATGCCATCTTTACGGGAAAAAACCTATTGCAGGGTGCCACAGCTTTGGAACGAGGAAATCAGATCGGTGGCCACCGGGCGTAGTATTTTATATTAGCTGCATCACAATAAATGAATACAAAGAATTGAAAGTGAACATATGATTGGATCTATGGCAATGCCCGCAAATTTTGAATATGCCGATGTTTTTGCAAAAGGACAGCCGAAACATCAGGTATATGATCCCTTCTGGATGGCGCACCCGCCCATGGACCGGAGCCACAGGGCCAAACTGTTTAACACATTTGATGCGCTCGATGGTTTCGACGAAGCAATTTCAGCCAAGGAGATCCTGTATGAATTCAGACGGGAGTTAAGCGACGAAGAGAGGGATGAACTGAACCGACGCATCAATATCCTTTCTGCTTTGACAAAAAACTCGAAGCAGGCCAGAAAAAACAAGATACCGATAACCGTCACCTGTTATGTTCCCTGTATGGACAAGGAAAACTTCTCCTTTGGCTACCGTGGACAATATATTCGGTATTCCGGCATTTGCCGGGGACTGGGCATACGCAGCATTCGAGTTAATGATACAATTATCCCTATAGCGGATCTCATTTCGATTGAATCGGAAATGTGCGTTAATGGCCGCAACATTTTTGCCATTGACTGGGAGACAGAAGCAACATAATCCAGACTGCCGGCCAGATGAGATACAACCGGCCGGAAGCTTCCTTAGTAAGATCATAAAGTGAGACAGTTATGCATGAAACACGGATCGGCTGTTCCGATAACAGAAAAAACAGCAGCGCGAATCAAAAGAAGAAAGGCAGGAAGTTCAATGATTTGCAGAAAGGGCATTTCGTTCAAATTTGGAGACCCGATGCCACTTCAGCCAGGAGATATTGTTTACGGGATTTCTTCTTATAATAATTATGAAATCAATGAAACGAAAATTGATGGCGTGGCGATTTATTCGGATAGATGCGGTGTCATCCTTGATAGAGACGTATACCCGATTGTAAAAGACTGTGATGTCCTGGATATCGATGATGTCTTCTTCCGTACACGTGAAGAAGCAGAGGCATGGAAAGCAGCTCACCTTCCTGTATCTCCTTGCGGATTCAGTGATGTTGATAAATGGATCTTTCCCGACCATTTTGTATCTGGAGCGAGAGCCGCTCAATACAATGCCAAACTTTTCTGCTTATCAGCAAAGGTATCATGAGTGAAAGAAGCCTCTGATTTGGCAGGATTACAGAGGTGATGAAGATTTTTGTGCAAATGGAACCTGTTCATTCAGAATGATGTAATCCTGAAAGTAACAACTATGTCAGAACGCATAGGATAATCGAGATATGAAAAGAAGCCTGTCTCAACCACTTGTGAAACACGAACACTAATGAGGTAAATCTATGAAATCATTTATTTCGGTTGTCTATCCTAACCGGTCGTCCCTGCCTTCTGCGTTTTATTTCGGGCATAAAAAATACAATATTGAAACGTATGTCTCCGGTGACTTCGTTGACGGTGTAAGTATTCACAAAGTCATCATTAACGGGAGAAAAGCCACGATCTATCATGAGGAGATCCCGCGTGTCCGAAGATGGTATGTATGGACGAAGACGGCATAACAGCCTGCCTATAGAGCTTTATTCGATGCAAAGGCCCACCAAGAATCTGGCGGATGCAGCGCCCCAGCTTTCTCCATTCTGTACGCCTAAAACGATCATTAGAAAGATATTAAAGAATGTCAAACAATCTGTAGATTTTGATTTAGCAATAAAGAGGAGACCAGAAGAGTGATCGATACTCCCTTACCTACCTTTGATGATCTATGCCAGCTTGCGAAAGAACACGGGATAACCGTCGATTTTTTTGACATCGAAGGCGACGCGCTTGCACTTGATCTGGATGGCGGTTACTATATTGCACTCAATCCG
>CADBRY010000135.1 GCA_902797195.1 uncultured Eubacteriales bacterium | reverse complement strand
GACAAATCTTCCAACTGCCATCTGGTCATTGTGCGAAAATCGGCTATTTTGAAAAAATCGCACAAAATCATTGTGCAAAAAAAGCCGGAACAGTTCAAGATTGCACAATTTTTGATGCCTAACAGGCCATTTACTCAATGATTTCTGGTGTTTTCAGGGTTTTGATGGAATATTTTTCCATTTCTTTGTGCAAAATCAACGATTTTTCCGCAATTCGGGACATTGTAAAATATTTCCAGTGCCAAATATGGCGGCTATAGCACTCTGGAGCGCCATCGCAGCGGCCGCAGCAGCGCCATCACAGCGACCACAGCACTCTGGAGCGCCAAACAAGGCGGCCCACCGCGACCGCCCGGCTTCACTGCCTACGCCCAGCAGCCCAAACATGGCGACCCACCCCACCCCGGCTTCGTTGCCTTTCCTCTTTATTTTTTTCCAACAATCCTATACAATTATGTAGGTCAGCAGATTCCCGGCGAAAACAACTTGCAGTTCACCCGGGACAGAAGCAACATTCGTATATAACGGAGGTAATGATTTTGAAACAGATTAATATCGGACTTCTTGGACTTGGAAACATCGGGACCGGAACATATAAGGTTCTGGAAACTAACCGCAGGGAAATCGAGGAGGCGGCAGGAGCTTCTGTGCAGATCACAAAGATCCTCGAAAAAGACATCGACAGACCCCGCGACATCGATGTGCCAAGGGAAAGATTTGTCTCCGATGCTGAGGAAATTTTCTCGGATCCGGATATCCATATAGTTATTGAACTTTTGGGCGGCGTGGAGCCTGCAGCGACCCTCATGGAGCGGGCACTTTGCAGCGGCAAGCATGTGGTCACCGCCAA
The DNA here is from genome assembly GCA_902797195.1 of uncultured Eubacteriales bacterium. Taxonomy (GTDB): domain Bacteria; phylum Bacillota; class Clostridia; order Peptostreptococcales; family Anaerovoracaceae; genus Lentihominibacter. Next base: position 9,914 of record CADBRY010000135.1, on the reverse strand, counting down.
CAAGGCTGCCCTTGCCGCCAACTTCGACAGGCTTATGAAAGCCGCCAAAGACCACGGCGTAACACTGAGATTTGAGGCCAGCGTAGGCGGCGGAATACCTGTGCTGACTCCTCTTACCAGCTGCCTTCGGGCCAACAAATTCACCCGAATCCTGGGAATCGTAAACGGTACGACCAACTACATTCTGGACAAGATGACCCTTGAAGGACTGCCATACGAAGAGGTCCTTAAGGACGCTCAGGAAAAAGGCTTCGCCGAGGCAGACCCCACCGCGGATGTTGAGGGAATCGACGCCGCCAACAAACTGAGCATACTCATGGCGCTCATGTTCAACCACTACGTCCATCCCGACGACATCCCCACTAAAGGGATCACGGATATCACCAAGGAAGACATCGAGGCCGCGAAGAAGGACGGAAATCTGATCAAGCTCATCGCCTACGCGGAGGTCATGGAGGACGGAGAGATCAAGTACGAAGTCAGACCCATGAGGATCATCGAGACCCATCCACTTGGTGGCGTCCACAGAGAATACAACGCTGTCTTTGTTGAAGGAAATGTGGTCGGCAACCTGATGTTCTACGGGCCCGGCGCAGGTCCGCTCCCCACGGGAAGCGCCGTAATGGGAGATGTTATTGAAATTGTAAAGGCAATGTAACTCAGCCGCCACGCTGTAAATAAAGGAATAAGGAGAAAACGATGACACTTTTAAAAGAATGGACAAAACTTCTGGAGAACCAGTCACAGGACACCTTTGAAGAATTTTGGAAAGAGTACAGTGATGCTGAGATCAAGATCTACAGCGACATTCTAAGCGATCCTGAAAAACCTATGGATGGAACTCTTGGAGAGCTGGCGGCAAAGTATGATGTCCGCCCTGTTATCTTCATGGGATTCCTGGATGGAGTCAACGACAGTATAGAAGAAAAAAATGATCTGGCTGATTGGGACGAGGAAAGCCAGGTCCACCTGAAGATCGTTCCTGAGACACTTTTCTACAACATGCTGAAAGCAGATGCCGATCACCTCTATGGTCTTGAGCAGTGGAATGATGTTCTCGGCGAAGAAAAGATCGTGGAAATAGTCAAGGAATTCAAGCAGTCAAGAACTGTCCGCAGAGAGAGTCCAAAGGTGGGAAGAAATGATCCCTGCCCATGCGGCAGTGGCAAGAAATACAAGCACTGCTGCGGCCGGTAACGGCGGTGTGGCGGCAACCGAGTGCGGCCGGTGAACGAGCTACTAGCGGGAGGATTCATCCTCCCGTTCTTTTTTTAGTTTCTCTTTGAGGTCCTGCTGTTTGGCATACTTGGGCCTGCCGATCTTCAGCCGTTTCTGAAGGGGCCCGGGCACGATCGCATCGGCAACAGCCTCCACAACCGTGGAGTCATCAGGATTTTTATCATCCTCATGATGCTCGCCGATGATAATGTCTTTTATGGTCTCCAGGCGCACCTCCTCGGGATCGATGTCAAACTTGCTGGGCTCATGATGTTCCCGCTCCGAAAGCTCCTTTGACTTTGCAAGATGCTCGGGAGGTTTATGCTTGGAGAATGGCTCGGCTGTGTCGACCCAGACCTTGTTGAACAGCACCGCCAGGCACAAGACCCACGCAAGCAGGAAGAACCAGATCAGGAGAGCTACCACTGAGGAAAGCGCACCGTAGACTATGTCGTAGTTTGCCAGTGAGCTGGTGTAGAATGAATACCCCGCCGTAACAACCAACATGCCCAGAGCCGCAAACAGCGATCCGGGAATAACGGTGCGGTAGGGCCGCCTCTTTGTAGGGATAATATAAAGGTTGTAGCTGATCATGGCGAAAAACAGGAAGAATCCCAATGGCCATCTCAGCCACAGCCAGGCGCTGTCCACGTACTCTGTGGGGTCCTGCCCGAAGAGGGACAGCACGCTTGAAAGAATGAACTTTCCGTAACAGAGTATTACTATTGAAAAGACAACGGTTATCACGGTGGTGAACATTGTTTTTACAGCCCGGACTCTCTCAACGAAGAAATTCCTTCCCGTGCTGTCACCTTCTGTGAGGGTGTAGTTTGCGATCCTTGTTAGTGCGAAGGACGCTCTGGATCCGGCCCAGAAAGCGATAACAAGAAATACTACATTACCAAAACCAAGTGAGGAAAATCTGAACAGTCCGCTCATCATCTGGGAAACCTGTTTCCCCGTGTACTCTTCAAAGACTGTCAGCGCCGTTTCCACACTTATGTTGAACACACCCAGAAGCTGGGCGATTAGAATGAAAATAGGCACGATGGACAGCATCAGATAAAATGAGATCTGTGCCGCAAATCCCTGATAATAGGGATCCTGCAACTGCCTGAATCCCATTATGAACATTCTTATTATGCGATCCTTAAGGGTCTTCATTCCTTGCTCTCCGAAACGTCAGTTGCCTTTTCCCCCTTATGCAAAAGCAACTCTTCAAGCTTTTTAAGAGCCCTTGATCTGTGGCTTATCTGATTTTTTATCTCAGGGGGGATCTGCCCAAAAGTCCTGTCATAGCCCTCAGGCACGAACATGGGATCATATCCAAAGCCTTCTTCTCCCACTTCTTCCAGCATAAGATGGCCTTCCACGGTGCCCCTTGCCACAAGGGTCTCTCCGTCGGGGAAAACCATGGTGATCACCGATACGAATCGGGCAGTTCTTTTTTCGTAGGGGACATTTGAGATCAGCCTGATCAGCTTTCGGTTGTTGTCTTTGTCGATGCCATCGGCGCCCGCCGGGTCTGTGAGTGCCGCGAGATCCGCGGGCGTCTCCGGGTCCGCACCAGTTACGGCCGCCGCAGAGTCCGCTTCAGTTCTGCCCACCGGGTCTTCGCCGTATCCTGCCCCGTCCTTCATGTCTTCCGCCGCCGGATACCCTTCCATATCCGCAAACCGCGCGGAAAAAATGCCCGGAGCTCCTCCCAGGCAGTCCACCTCAAGGCCCGAATCATCTGCTATGGTCGGGCGCCCGCAGAGCTTCATTATCTCATAAGCCTTTTTGTACGAGTTTTCTTCAAAAGAATCCCCGTCCTCGACTATCTCCACATCAGGAATCCCGGCATCATCCCGTCCGATTATCTTCATGCCGTATTTAGCCGTTATGGCCTCGATTTCTCTGATCTTGTGCCTGTTCTGCGTCGCCGCCACTATGATTTCTTCGCTCATTGGCATCTATTCCCTTTCTTTTCTGATTAAGTATACCATATTATACCTTAATCTGTGGTACTATATGTACGTGTACAATTATAGGAGATGAACGATGGATAAATTCAAGCAGCTAAGCTCGGAGCGGGAGACTCTGCGCTCCATGCTGACCCCATACTTAAAGGATCATCCCGAGGAGTTCGACCACTATGTCCAGACCGTGCTTCTTCGCATCTGGGCTGCCAACGGACGTTATTCCGATGATTATGCAAAGGCAATAGAAGCCCTCAGCGGCAAGACTCGAACTGCCGATGAGATTCTCAAAGCAATGATCGGAGGCGTGGATGGCAACGGCACGCCGGGGATCCCCAGATTCTTCAGCGAAATGGTAGACGTTGATTTTGCAGAATCCACCGGAGACACCAAAAAGTTCATAGGCGGCATCAAGAGCCTGCTTGTGGGTGGCGCATACATAAACGGCGACTTTACGGTGGAGGAGTCTTCCGCCCTTTCCGAAGAGATCAAACGGCTGATGACATTTGCCATAAGCAAAGGCGTCAAGGTGGATTATGCCACCGGCCGCATAAAAGAAAAGACAACGGACCTTAAGGAGGACAGCTACAGGCAGGAAAATCTATCGCAAATAGACGATTTGACCTTTTTCGACGCTCTGGCAGAGGGTTTTCTGCGCCCCGTCCACGCTAAAAGAGAGGAGCTGGCGGACACACTGAGCGATCCTCTGGGTCTGGCCTCATCGCCATTTTCCGGCGGCACCGGCGGCTCGGGCGGACCAGGCAAGAACGCCGCCGACCAAACCTCACAGGCTCAGCAGGCCGAACCTGAAGTCACCACAGACGAACGCACCATGGAAGAACTCATGGCCGAACTTGACGGTCTGGTGGGACTTGCCAGCATCAAAAAAGACATCCACAGTCTTATGAATTTCATCCAGATCACCAAGCTGCGTCAGGAGCGTGGTCTGAATGTCCCAACGATTTCCTACCATCTGGTTTTCACCGGCAATCCCGGTACAGGCAAAACCACTGTGGCCAGACTGGTTGCAGGACTCTATCACAGGATCGGGATCCTTCCCAAAGGTCAGCTTGTTGAAGTTGACAGAGGACAGCTGGTCGCGGGATACACGGGACAGACGGCCATCAAGACCATGGACGTTATCAACAGAGCCATGGGCGGTGTTCTCTTTATCGACGAAGCTTATGCTCTTGTAAACGATGATCAGGACAGCTTCGGCAAAGAAGCGGTTGAAACCATTCTGAAAGCCATGGAGGATCACCGGGACGAGCTGGTGGTCATAGTGGCCGGCTATACGGAGCTGATGCATAAGTTCATCGAATCCAACCCGGGATTCAAATCAAGGTTCAGCAAATTCTTTGAGTTCCCTGACTATACTGGGGAGGAGCTCATGCAGATCTTTGATCGCTTTTGCGAAAGCAACGGCTACAGCCCGGAGGACGAGGCAAAAGAATATCTGAGCAAATCTCTTCAGGAGATGTACGAAGCCAGGAGCCGTCATTTCGGCAACGGCCGTACCGTGAGAAATATATTTGAAAAGGCGATCCACGCTCAGGCTGACCGCCTTACAAAAAACGAAGGTGATGTTTCCGACACCGACCTGCAGAAGCTTACAACATCCGACATAAGGGAGGCCGTTGAGGCCGAAAAGGGTAAGTTTCAAGAAACGGATTCATAATATATTTACAGGAGGAGTTGAAAAATATGAAAATTGGAATTGTGGGATACGGCAATCTGGGCCGTGGCGTAGAGTCTGCCGTGCAGCTCGCCGGCGACATGGAGCTTGTGGCTATATTCACCAGAAGGGATCCTTCAACGGTCAAGGTGGCCTCAGACGCACCTGTTGTGAGCATGGACAAGCTGGATGAAATGGCGGAAGACATCGACGTTATGATTCTCTGCGGAGGCAGCGCCACGGACCTTCCGGAGATGACGCCCCAGATAGCCGCCAAGTGCAATGTGGTTGACAGCTTCGATACCCACGCTAACATCCCCCAGCATCTTGCCGCTGTAGACGCCCAGGCTTCCAAAGCCGGCAACATCGGCATTATTTCCGTAGGCTGGGATCCGGGTCTTTTCTCCGTGGCAAGGCTTTATGCCAACGCCGCCCTCCCCAAAGGCGACGACTACACCTTCTGGGGCAAAGGCGTGAGCCAGGGTCATTCCGACGCCATCCGCAGGATCGACGGAGTTGTGGATGCCCGCCAGTACACCATCCCCGTGGAGGAGTCGGTGAACAAGGTCCGCGCAGGAGAACACCCCCAGCTCACCACGAGACAGAAGCATACGAGAGAGTGTTTCGTCGTTGCCGAGGAAGGTGCTGATACAAAGGCAATAGAAGAGGCTATCGTTACCATGCCCAACTATTTTGCAGACTATGACACCACAGTGAAATTCATAACTCAGGAGGAAATGGACTCGGAGCACTCGGGCCTTCCCCACGGAGGAAGCGTCCTTCGCAGCGGCATGACGGGAGTGGACGGTCAGTTCAACAACACCGTTGAGTTTTCACTTAACCTGGAATCCAATCCCTTCTTCACCGGCAGCGTTCTTACGGCTGTCGCAAGAGCGGCGGTAAGAATGAATGCCGAAGGCGTCACAGGTGCAAAGACGATTTTCGACATCCCGCCCTACTGCCTTGCAGAAACCCCCAGAGAAGAACTCATAGCACACATGCTGTAATGCAAACGGAGGAGACATGACATATGAAAGCAGTTTTGCTTGACGGACATACAATAAACCCGGGAGACCTGAGTTGGGGACCCGTGGCCGATCTCTGCGACGAATTCGTTGTCTTTGAAAAAACCGACGACGAAGACATCCTGGAAAGGATCGAGGGCTGCGAAGTCCTGATGACCAGCAAGTGCCACATAACCCGGGAGATCATGGAGAAAAATCCCGGGCTCAAATACATCGGCGAGACGGCGACGGGCTACAACAATATCGACATCGCGGCGGCAGCGGATCTGGGGATCGCGGTCACCCACATCCCCGCCTACTCCACAGACGCCGTGGCCCAGCACACCATCGCATTGATACTTGAGCTGGCAAACCACGTTGGACTTCACGACCAAAGCGTTCGCAAAGGCAACTGGTGCACGAGTGAATATTTCTGCTACTGGGAAAAGCCTGTCACCCTGCTGATGGGAAAGTCCCTTGGGATCATCGGCTACGGATCAATCGGCAAGAGAGTTGGAGAGATCGCCGCAGCCCTTGGCATGAAGGTCAGTGCCTACAGCAGGGACCCGGAAGCGGTGATGGATTCTGATTTCATCAGCCTCCACTGCCCCCTCACACCGGACAATTCACGCATGATCAACGACGAGTTTATCGAACAGCTTAAGGACGGCGCCTTTATTATCAACACCGCAAGGGGCGGTCTGGTGGACGAAGATGCCATTGCCCGGGCCCTTAAAAGCGGAAAGCTGGGAGGCGCCGCTCTGGACGTGCTCACCTCTGAGCCGCCCGCTCCGGACAATCCGCTCCTTGGGCTGGAAAACTGCATAATAACTCCCCACATCGCATGGATCCCCATTGAGATGAGACAGAGAGTCATAGATGTCCTGGCTGAAAATCTTTCGGCTTGGAAAGAAGGCAGAACGCTGAACCGGGTCGAGACTAAGTGACGAATGTCACGCGATGAAACTCTGTGACGAGAGTCATGTGTTGAAACTCAGTGACGAAAGTCACGGGAAGATACAACAGTACGCAATATCCGATAACGAAAGAAAGGAACAACAGAATGAACGCAATCGACTGTATCAAAACAAGAAGAAGCATCCGCAAATTCCAGGACAAGGCTGTGGATCCCGCCCTTATCGAGCAGATAGTGGAAGCCGCATCCTATGCTCCCACATGGAAGAACACCCAGACTGCCAGATACTACGCCATCACCGATCCTGAGCTCAAAAGCAAGATCGCAAACGAGTGCCTCATGGGTTATGAGCACAATGCAAGTATAATCAACGGCGCTCCCGTACTGATCGTTATGGGAACCATCCACGGACGTGCCGGATATGAGAAAGACGGCAGCTTTACCACCAGCAAGGAAGACCGCTGGGAAGTATTTGACGCAGGCGTCTGCTGCCAGACCTTCTGCTTGGCTGCCCACGATGCGGGACTGGGCACAGTCATCATGGGCGTTTATGACGAAAAGGATGTTGCCGATGCCGTAGGACTGCCCGAGGGACAGATCGCATCCTGCCTTATCGCACTGGGATATCCCGACCAGGATCCATCAGCCCCCAAGAGAAAAGAAGTCAGCGAACTGCTGACTTTCAAGTAGGCTGCAACATCCCTGCCGAAGGACTTAAGAGAAAAAAACTGAGGAGATGATTCTCCTCAGTTTTTCATTTATTAATTGACTGGCCGGTTTATCCTCAATTCTTTGCCTCAGAGGAGTCTTCGTTCTTTGTTTCTTTTCTGAACTCTTTGGTTCGGATCTCCTCGCAGATGCTGCTGACGAATTCGGCCAGTGGCTTCACTCCTTCGTCTCCCGCGAAGCGTGAGCGGACGGAGACAGTGCCGTCTTCAGACTCTTTGGCTCCCACTACCAGCATGTAGGGGATCTTCTCCATCTGTGCGGCGCGGATCTTGTACCCGATCCTCTCGGAGCTGTTGTCCAAAGTCACGTCGACGCCGTTTCTTCTAAGCTCAGCTCTGACAGACTCAGCATACTCAGAGAACTTCTCGGATACGGGAAGGACACGGACCTGTTCCGGACAGAGCCATGTAGGGAACTTGCCGGAATGCTTTTCGATCATCCATGCCAGAGTTCTCTCATAGCATCCGATGGAAGTCCTGTGTATGATGTAGGGACGCTTACGCTCGCCGTCGGAATCTATGTAATACATATCGTATCTTTCCGCCAGGAACATATCCAGTTGGATCGTGATTATCGTGTCTTCTTTGCCGTACACATTCTTTGCCTGAAGATCCAGTTTCGGTCCGTAGAAGGCCGCTTCACCTGCAGCTTCCGTATACTCCAGTCCGATCTCATCCAGGATATTTCTCATTGCATCCTGAACACGATCCCAGTCCTCAGCGGTTCCAAGATACTTGTCCGCATCCTCGGGATCCCACTTGGAGAATCTGTAAGTCACGTCTTCTTCAATGCCAAGTGTGGTCAGGCAGAATTTTGCCAGCTCAACACAGTTCTTAAATTCTTCGTTGACCTGTTCCGGAGTGCATACCAGATGGCCCTCAGAAATGGTGAACTGGCGGACTCTTGTCAGTCCGTGCATCTCTCCCGCCTGTTCGTTTCTAAACAGTGTGGATGTCTCGCCCATTCTGTAGGGAAGATCACGATAGCTGTGCTGCCTCGCCTTGTACACATAGTACTGGAAGGGACAGGTCATTGGACGCAGAGCAAAAACATCCGCATCCTCATCGTGCTCGATAAGGTTGAGATCCTGGACTCCCCTGACTTCCTTGGATTTGTCCTCCGCAGACATCACATCATCGATGTTGTCATATCCCAGAAGGAACATTCCATCCTTGTAGTGATACCAGTGGTCGGAAATCTTGTAAAGCGTTGACTTTGCCATATAGGGAGTCCTGGTTCTCACATAGCCCCACTCGTTGTCCTCGGTGTCCTCGATCCATCTCTGAAGCTTCTGGATTATCTTAGCTCCTTTGGGCATGAACAAAGGCAATCCCTGCCCAACCACATCCACGGTGGTGAAGAGTTCCATCTCTCTACCCAGCTTATTGTGATCTCTGTTTTTGATATCGGCAAGATACTCAAGGTAGTCGTTCAGCTCGTCCTTTTTCGTGTATGCGGTTCCGTAGATACGGGTAAGCATCTTGTTCTTCTCATCGCCTCTCCAGTAAGCTCCCGAAGACGAGGTCAGCTTAAAAGCCTTGATTGGCTTTGTACTCATAAGGTGGGGGCCTGCGCAAAGCTCAACGAATTCACCCTGCTGATAAAATGAGATCTCCTCTCCTTCGGGAAGATCCTCGATGAGCTGGACCTTGTAGTCCTCGCCCTTATCCTTATACATCTGGATCGCTTCATCTCTGGGCATGGTGAACCGCTTGATCTTGTCGCCTTTTTTGATGATCTTCTTCATCTCCCCTTCAATCTTATCCAGGTCTTCCCTTGAAAGGGGCGGAATATCGAAGTCATAGTAGAATCCGGTATCGATGGAAGGTCCTATGGCCAGTTTTGCTTCCGGGTAGAGATTCTTCACCGCTTCAGCCAGCACATGGGAACAGGTGTGGCGATATGCTTTTTTACCTTCGTCGGAATCAAAGGTGAGGATGTTGACAGTCGCATCCTTGTCTACAACTGTTCTAAGATCCACCGGCTCGCCGTCCACTTCACCCATGCAGGCTGCTCTTGCAAGGCCCTCGCTTATATCCAGCGCTATGTCATAGACTGACATTGCCTGATCGTATTGTTTGCTGCTTCCGTCTTTTAGCGTTATTTTCATTTCAACCTCCCAAATCTAACGACTGATGCTTTGTTTCAGCTGCTGTTCTCTTCGTTTTCTGAAAAAAGAAAACCCTCCGCACTTATCAGCACGAAGGGACGCAATTTCTTACGCGGTTCCACCCTACTTCCGAAGCCTCTCTCATGGCCTCGACACTTTTATGGCTTTTAACGCGGCCAGGCGGGCGGGATTAGCGCCACTCGGAGATGGTTTTCAGTACGCGCCTGTGGGGACATTCTCAGCATCGGCCCCTCTCTGTACGCAGGTTATGCGCCCTACTCTTCTCGTCATCGTTTTACAG
>CADBRY010000134.1 GCA_902797195.1 uncultured Eubacteriales bacterium | reverse complement strand
TTTTGTTCAACGACCTTTATGATTATACCGGCCGGGGTACCTGCCGCTGCATGAACATGGTTATCGTCGATACAGAAAGGCAACATCAAAAAAGATGCTGCCAGTACTATCACCATGATTTGTATTTTATTCTTCAATCTGTCCATGAAATTATTATCTGCGCTATGGTTTCATCCGTGGACTAATTATACCATAAAAAGCTCATAACATCGCGCTTAGAGCCTGGAGTAAAAATCTGCAGCGCACCCGTATGACTTGTCTTCAGCGACCAGATAGTCAGCTGCGGAGCGCGAATGCCAAGGCCCAGAGACTTCCGCTGCTCTGCTTGCGTCCTTTCGAGGGGGCCGCTGCGAGCAGCGCACATATCCAAATGGCCTGCGGTCGCCAGCCATAAACTTCCTCATTCGCAACGAAGTGGCAATTCAGGAGCCGCAACATAGAGTTCGGCTCCGGTATAGAGGGGTTAGATTCGCCTAATTATGACCATAAATGGCTAAAAATATACTAAAATTCATATTTTTTGGTGTAAAAACTTGTGGACGAGGTTTGTTTTTACACAAAATTGCCGAAATATCGGTCATTTCAGCCCTATTTCATCCATTTCTTACAATTATTACCAGAAAAAATATGAAAAATAGCGCTGAAATGCCTATTTATTCACAGTTTTAGGCCAAGCCGGCCAGTGGAACACGCTGGTCAAGCCGGCCAGTGGAACACCCAGGAGCGACTACAGATCGAACAGCTCGTCCCCGGCGATCAAGTCATATTTTTTGTCTGCAAAGGCAAAGCCCGCAGAACACACAAAGCCGGGTCTTCCGGACTCTATCCCAAAGATACTCTTTACCTGCTCGGACTCCTGATCGCATTCGCTCTGCTTCATTGCCTTTTCATAGAACTTGCACTCGTAAAACTCGTAACCTTTGTTGGTTTTCAGCACACAGTCGAACTGTCCGCTCGTGCACGTTTCGGGATCGTCGTACCAAAAGCTTCCGATATCTTTTATGTTCCTTCTCTTGCCGGAGCGGGCAAGCCTTCTGAAGTACTGCATGACTATCTCTTCAAATCTCAGGCTCACAAATGTATTTTGAGCCTGTTCTATCTCCTGTCTGTAGAAGTTCTCTTCGCCGATGTTCCTTATGACTCCCTCTTTTCCGAAAACGAAGGTGAAATAGTATCTCATAAGGTTGTCGTTTATGGAATAAAACTGTTTCTTTTTGTCCTTTGGTTTGTTTATGGGGAACTCCTTCTGTAAGGTGTCCATGGACAGCAGTGCTTTGAGCTGTTTGTCAAGGTATCCGTTGTCACGGGAATTGAGTGATGATAAGATCTCCGAATATTTTTTTCGTCCGTTTCCGATGATCTCCAGTATTCGTACGTCGAAGGATTTTCTTATCTCCTGCAGGGCTATGCTCTCTATGAATGTCCGATATATGCCTGTCTCCGGCAGAAGCTTGTCTATAACATTGTCGGCGATGCTGCCGCCGGTATCTAAACTGCCGAGGACATATGGGGATCCTCCGAATACCGCGTATCTTTCTATTTTAGTGCGCGTATCGGCTTCGGGATAGAAAAGCGACGCATCGTAGTAATCAAGCTCTTTGATATTCATGACGAGAGTGAACCGGCCGAAAAGAGGGTTAGTCTCCTCAAGGAGCTCTCTCATTACTGAAATATATGACCCGCACAGGATCAGACTGACGTTTGAAGGAAGCCTGTCTATCACACCCTGCATGTATGAGTCCACTTCTTTTTTCTTGCGCGACTCCTTTAGATATGGATATTCGTCCAGCACCACAACTGTTTTTTCTTTTCTTTGGCCCAGGAATTCAAAGAGATCCGACAGCCGTTTAAAAGACAGCTGCGGCATGTTAAGGGCTCTTGACACACTTCTGCTGAGGAGTTCGAGATTGCCTTCAAGGCTGCTTTGAACACAAAAGTGATCTATTACTGTGCCCTTGAACCCTTTCAGAGCCTCTGCTATAAGCGTTGATTTGCCGATTCTCCTCTTTCCGTATATCAGCACAGCGCTCTTTTTATCTGAAGAGATTTCCTTTTTTAATTTCTTCAGTTCTTCCTGTCTTCCAATAAACATAGCCACCTCATTTATACTGAGTTATTTTTCACTGAATTTTTATTCAGTATACTCTAGTGGAGATCGCATGTCAACAGGGCGGTCGTCCCGGGGCATCAGAAAAGAGCGTCCCGCCGATCCGACGGGACGCTCTTTATCTTTATTGTGTGCTTATACTGAATTGCTCTTCTCTGAATTGTGCTTCACCGAATTATTTTTCAGTACAGTCGCCTCTACTTGACTTTGACGGCAACGGGATTTGAGATGTTGCCTACATAGGTGATGCCTCCGACTTTCTTTATTTCACGGATCTGTACGTAGTAGGTGGTTCCGCTCTTAAGGCCTTTCTTGGTGAAGCTTGTGCCGGAGGCTCCTACTGTGTTGATATTCTTTGCCGCTCCCGATCCGTTGCTGTTGGTGGTGAACATCACCTGGTAGCCCGTTGCGGCGGAGTTCTTCCTCCACTTCATGGTGAAGCTTCCTTTAGAGTTGGATTTCAGGTCGATGCCTCCTGTAGTGTGGAAGTAGCGGTGGACCGTAGGTGACCAGCTTCCGTTGGCTTTCTTCTTTCCGTCAGTAGATACAGCAACAGGTCTTACGCGAATGTCATAGAGACCTCCGATGGACAGGCCTGTGGTTTTTCCTCTGGTCACATTGCCCACTGTTGCGCTTGCCCACTTCTTTGAAGTCCTGGACTTCCAGTTCAGCTCATACTTATTGGCACCCTTGACCTTGGATTTGTCCCAAATGGCATCGTTGGTCTTCTTGGAAGAATTTGCGATGGTGTTCAGGATGGTCACCTTTCCTGTGGGAGCCGTCACGGTGTTCTTGGGCAGCTTCGGGATGTTCGTAACTGTCCTGGTCTGGGTCTTGAAGGCCGAGTTGGCAAATGTCGCCGTATAGGTGGTCTGACCCTTGGCCGTATAGGTCGCTTTCTTGGTCACCTTGGCAGCGGTCGTGACGGTCTCAGTCTGGACATGATCCTTATCCTTGTCATTTTTACATACACGTGTGGCCGTCACGGATTTGTTGTCGGCTGCCCACTTGTACTCAGGTGCATCCCAGTCGTGGCCGGTGGGCATAACCAGTTTCCATAGCTTTTCGCCGCACTCGCTGCACTCAGTAGTCTTCCAGCCGTAATCTTCGCAGGTTTCCTTTTCTCCCTTGCCATCTACAACGCTGTATGGCCACTTATCCTTATCCGGACCGGCGGCAGGAGTATGCTCTTTCCTGGGGATTATCCTCTGGTATTCAGAACCTTCTCTTATGGCTTTCCAATTTCCATCTTCATCCTTTCCGCAGCGTTCGCATACGATGGCTTCAAGACCTTCTTCCTGGCATGTCGCCTCTTTTATAACCACGTAGTTCTTGCTCCACTTGTGACCCAGGGCTGGGACACGGACTCTTGCCCATTCGCTGCCATCGCGTGAGTGTAAACGATAGATACCTTCTGTTGTACAGTCGGGCGCCAGTTCTATATCGACCCCTTTGTAATTGATCTCTTGAGCGTATGGTACTGTCATGTCTTCATCACACTCTGTGCAGAAATTGTATAAAAAGCGTTTTCCAGGATTCACGCTATAACTATTCTGCCATACGTGTCCGGTTGCAGGGATTGCGTCTTCTATTTTAAAGTCGCACGCCTTATCTATCTCACCATCTCCGTCCATATCATGTCCCTTGCACATCTTGACGCGCTCACCATCCGTGGTACAGTCCGCCGTCCTTGTTATCTCCCATTCACCGAAATTATGGAGCCAGTCGATATCGTATGTATATATAGCCGTCATATCTTCCAGCACGGTATCTTCTCCGGCTCCCTCGTCACCGGGGTCGTTGTTGGTCACGTTCATCGTTGCCTTTATAAAATACCCGTCCGGCTTATATGATGTGAGGGTACCGTACTCAAGGTCGTAACTGTCGGCATCATACTGATCTGCATCCACAAGTTCGAACTTGCAGTCGGGGATCTTTACATGATCATTTACAGGATCTATCTCCTCGCCGAAGCCGTCGTAGTACTTCAGGAAATGATTGAAATTAATGGCCGGATAATAGGAGTTGTAGTGGTTGATGGCAAGCTTATCCACACCCAATCTCTCCTCAATGTCCACAAACTCTATTCTGGCCACTTTCCTGCCTTTGACGACCCGGATGTTGATGTCATCTATGGGCTCGGTGTACTCGCTGGCCTTCTTGGGCTCAACGTGGATCTTGTATTCTCCCGGGACATTCGTCCTGAAAAAGTGGCGATCAACGCCCTCATAGTCGTCTCCGTCCTCATAGACCGGCTCCGTGGTGATGGTGGCTCCATCTACGGGTTCATCCAAAGTGAAGTTCAGCTCGGGAATGTTGCCTTTCCAACTGTTGCCGAATGTGTTCAGCGCATCGATATATCTATCCAGCTGGACCGCCACCTGATCATCCTCTGAGTACAGATACTGTCTTCCCGGGTCTTCCGTCTTAAGAACCAGATCGGCATCTTCCAGAATTACGATGGTTATGGGATCGATGGTATATCCCTGAGCACTGGCCCTTATGGTGTATCTTCCCGGCTCGTATGCAAAGAAGCTGTCGCCTTTGATCTCGGCTGATTCGCCCACACCTTCCATGGAGAAAGTAATGTTAGGCTTTGTTCCTTCCCATTCATTTCCATGCTGATCTTCGTAGCTGATAAGATTCTTCAGCCCATCGACTCTTACGCAGGAATCCTTTGACTTCAGCGTGCGGTCGCCTCTGGTCAGGGCCGGTTCTGCAAAGGCAATCGATGCCAGGCGGGCCTGCTCCGTGATATCTATTCTTATGGGTTTGATAGTGATATCCAGAGGATCGCCCTTCTCGTCATAGGCCATTGCCCTTACGATGTAAGTGCCCGGTCTTGAGATCGTGAGTATGTCTTCGTTATCTATAACGGCGCTGTCATAGGGCAGGACGCTGTATCTTATCTCAGGGAGCACTCTCTCAGTTATAGTTTCTCCTGTTCCTTCATCAGTGGTTTCCTTGACGTCACCTTCCCATATGTCTCCGTACTGGTCATAGAACTTGATGTAGCTGGAAAGATCAAAACCAATGGTTGTTTTTCCCTCTGTAAGTTCAGTCTCAGATTCGTCCATATCAGGCTTGTTGAACTCAATTTTGGAAAGCTTAACCTTATCCTGAGCCGTGACCTCAAGCCAGACGGGATCGCCATTCTTGTCTCTTGGTATTATTTTCTTATCTTCTATGTTGTAACTGTATGGTCTTACTTTATATGTACCTCTTTTTGTGAAGGTGGCCTGGCCGTTTTCACTCACGGTTATTCCCGGTGTTCCCTTGGATTCCCAGTAGACCGGAACGCCTCTGATCTTGCCCGACTGGTCAACGGGATCCACGTTGAAATAATGACCCAGATTTATGCTCTCATCCCATGGGCCTTTGTAGGAACCCTCTGTTTCGAAGTTCACTATATCGCTGTCTTTGTCGGTCACGACTATTTCTACCGTAGGGGTGCTGACCTCTTCCTTTTCCTCATCGGTCATGAAGGGGCCGCCTTGTTCTTTATCGCGATTGAGGGATTCGTTTGAGATGATCTTCGCATCATCTCCTTTTTTCAGCTTCCACTGGATATAGTATGATTTTTCGGAGGCCAGGTCGTCTCCGCTTCTGGCAATTTCGATCCTCTGTGTATCAAGGTTGCTGTCTGTCACAAGCAATACGTTATCTATTCTGACCACGCCTTCTTTATCCGATTCGTCTTTGGCGCTGTTATCTTCTATAACATTTCCATCTTCGTCGAGGAGTTCCCACTTGCCCCAGGAAGGATCGAATTCGTAGAAATCCGCATTGTCCTTGTCGTATCCTTCAACCTTTATGGGATCCAGGTGCAGTACATTGCTCGTATCATCGCTCTCCTGTCCTCTGGGCACCAGTTCATACTGTTTTGAGCCTGTGGTCATTCCAACACTGGCAAGAGGATAGAGTGCAACTATCTGATCCACGGAGGATGTGGTGTTCTCACGTTTTGAAGTGAGCATCTGAGCTTTTTCAAGGAGAGGCAGCTCTGTGGCAAGATCTTTTACAGTCGTAGCTTTTTTGCCCGTGCTTAAGAGGATCCTGTGAGAGGGTCTGCTGTCACTTGATAGTGTGCTTGAGATATCGTTCCAGTTTATCTTGCTGCTGCTGTTCCATGCGCTCTTGTCGCACCACGATCTGTATTTGCCCTTTGCACCGTCGTATCCGCTGATATCCTTACTGGTCACGCCTCTGTTGTAAAGGCTTCCGAGAGCCTTGCATCCGCTGGTGTTGACGTCATCGGATCCATCGAAAAGCACGCTCATCCACTGTTTGTCATATCTGCTGCTTGTGATTCCTCCGGATGCACCGTTAAAGTAGTCACCGCTCATGGCGAACACCGCCACCTTGTAGCTCAGGATCACAGGCTGCTGATAGTTTTCTGTTGTTTTGGTATTTTCCAGGCTCTGGTTTACCACAGCGATGGTGTGCCCGGGAAGTGTCACTTCTGTGTTGGTTGTTTTTGTCTTGGTGGTGGACTTGGTGTCGCTGGTGCTCTTTGTGGTGCTCCAAAGCTCATGCCAGGAATTGCTCATGCTCAGTGTGGCACGGGGAAACATGCAGGGAGCTGCAAATCCCTCGACGCCGGCTTGTATTCCGCCGCCCCATCCGCCTAAATTCAGTTCCACTCCGATCTCCTGTTCCATGCCCCATTCATATGTATCGTCTGTGCTTATGGTGCTTTCCTCGGTTATGGAGTTTTCAAGTCCGGATGTTTGCGTCACTTCCTGAGTGGTGTTGTTCCTTATATACGTTGTTGTGCCGGAATCCGTATCGTTATGGAAGGAGATCCCTGTCTTATCCACATTTCCCGCAAGGCCCATGAGAATCTCCTCACCCGTCTTGCCGTCATAAGAATCATCCGCAGCTTCGATGTATTTCAGATTCTCAGCGGCTACAGGCGTTATGTCGAATCCATATACGGCAAGCCCGAAGCTTACATAATCGTAATCTCCGGAAGCTCCCGCTCTGTTGACGCATGTGACGATGTTGGCAAATCCGTCTCCCGACTTATCGTCTTCCAGGTCCGGAAGTCTTCTTTTGTCATCGTTCTTCTGATAGTCGTTACCAAGGAAATCATCCTTGCTTACATCATTGTCATCGGAACAGTTTCTAAGTTCCTGTCCCATGAGAGTCCTGGCTCCGTTCAGGCTGCCGATCTGGGTGGGTCCGGTGACCCTTACTTCGTCCCAGCATAGCTTGCCCTGATGGGTGCCACTGCTGCTTCCAAGATAGGCTGCAAGATCCTTGACCGCCCAGTTATCGGTATATCCGTTGCTCACTTTTCCTGTGGAGAAGTGCCTGTCAAAGGAAGTCTTGGATGAGGTGTCCGAGCTCATCATTCCCGATCCTTCGATGGTTACAAGCTGGTTTGCCTGATCCCTGAAGATCCCCTCTGCAATCACGCCCCACTTGGGGAAGATATCCTGTTTTGCTATCCGAAGCAGAGTGGCATCGTCCAGCTTAAGTGTGGATGCGTTGTTGGGATTTATCACCGTGTTCTGACTCAGGTTTGAGTATGTAAAGGGATCTATGGTAAAACATTTGATTCCCGTATTCTTACCGCTGGAGTCCTTAACATACTGTACATTGGTTGCCTTTGGTTGCTTGCTTGCCTCACTTGCTGCAGATGCCTGCTGGGGCATTAACATCCCAAATGCGAGCACGAAGGCAGCCGCAATCATCGGCAAGGTTCTCTTATAGATTTTCATCTTCCGCCTCCTTAGGCCATAAGTTAAATGACTTTAATAAGAAATACTGCGCGTTTATTGACTACATTATACATTATCTGCGCAAACCGTTACAAAACGGACAGTATATATGAAGGCTTTTTTTAGAAAGGCAACTTTTTTAGAAAGGCAACTTAGCCCGGCAGATTCCATTCGTCCTCCAGAGCCTCCGCATCTTCCCTTGTCAGCTGATCAAACTCGTCCTCCGGATAGTCCCTGATCTGACATTCAGTCCAGTCAATTGACTCGCCGTTTTCATAATGCTTCTTGACCCAGCAATAATAATCGCATCCCTGATAAAGTTCAGTGCGCTCTTTGTTCACGTGGTATGTTACAAAGACATCCTTGAACAGGTTCTGGAGCGTCCAGTAGTAGGATCTCATATCCTCCTCATGTTCAAATTCATCAAAGCCATCGGCCATCACAAGGTAATAATCTTCGACCCTGAGTTTCTCGTCCTTGTCGTCAAATATGCCCTTCTGTCCCAGCTTATATGCAAGGTATTCATATTCCCTGAGCTCCGCTATGGCAATGGCTAAAAGGATCAGCTTCTGAGACCTGCTTCCCTTTGGAAGAAATTCGTCCATCAACTCTGTCTTGTCTTCGATTGGAAAGTCATAGTTCCAGGGCAGTCCCAGATATATGCCGAAGACCGCCATTCCAAACTGGTTGGCTATTCCCATGGAAGAAGATACATCGGGCTCGATGCAGCAGTACAAGAGTGCCGCTATCTGGACATCCACGGGCACACCGAAATCTTTCAGGATGTTGTTGACCTCGATGGCCTTCCACACTCTTTCCTTGTCCGCATCTCTTATCAGGCGCATGGCTCTGTGAAATTCATACCCTTCGATCTGATACTCCACCATCCTCAGGTCAGGATCCGCATCACCTGTTGCAATGTCTTCATAGAAATAGTCTGTTTCAAGGATCCTGAGATACTGAGCGTATTTTTCTACCCGTCTCCTGTCTTTTTTTCTGGGTTTGGGGATCCTGGACAGATCCATGTTATGCTTCATATCCTCGATCTTGACTCTTCTGGCTATTGGGTTTGTGCGGAGACGCACTATGTAACTTGCGTAAAGTTCGTCCTCCCGCTTCGTTACAGCCTCCACGGCATCCGTGATAATATCCGG
>CADBRY010000133.1 GCA_902797195.1 uncultured Eubacteriales bacterium | reverse complement strand
CTGAAGGAGAATTACTTCCTGGACGACGGAGCATATCTGGCAACAAAGATCGTGATCAAGACCGCAAGGCTGAAGGCTGAAGGAAAGAGCATCGGAAGCGTTATCAGCGGTCTTCAGGAGCCCGCCGACGAAAAAGAAGTGCGGATACCCATAACAGAGAAAGATTTTGGAGCTTACGGAGACAGAGTTCTTGAGGAACTTAAGGCATATGTGCAGGATTCTGAGGAACTGTCTCTTGAGGAACCTAACTATGAAGGTGTAAGGATCAACTTCCCCACAGGATGGTGTCTCCTCAGGAAATCCCTCCACGATCCGATCCTGCCCATGAACATGGCTTCAGATGAGGCAGGTGGATGTGCAGGGATACTGAAGGTTATGAAGGAATTTTTGTCCGGCTACGAAGGGCTGGATAGAAGCGTGCTTTGACAGGCCGCGGCTGAGTGTAAGAGGATCTGTGAAACAGGGCGTCGTTGTAAACGATGTTTCTCAGACTGATTATTTACACAGAATCCCTGCCCTTTCATGGGTCTTGAGAGCCGGCCGGTGTAAAACTTTTTTAACAGAAGGGATATTGACACTGAATCGTTGCTTTTACATGAGTTTAGGGCTGATTATAGGGCTCAAAATGCCATATTTTGCCAAAAAACAGGCCCTTTTGAGGGAGCAAAATGTCAATAGGATCTGGAAAAAGATATTTTTACATTTTCGGAGGTCGACAAAGCCTGAATCCACCTCTTTGAAGGTCGACAGAGCAAGGAATTAATACATGAGGGGGCGCTGACCGGGATCCCGCAGCGTTTTGGAGGGACCCCTTTTTGGATATGTGGTCGGGCTCCTCAAAAAACACCATGATAAAAAAGGAGGATATGAATTCGGTAATGAAAGAGAATCCGATTATAAAAAACAAAGGCGGGGAGGAAAAACTTGTGGAGGGCGCACCCCACGATTTCAATGACTTCGTTGAAGTGGTGGCACGCCTAAGGGCACCCGACGGGTGCGTATGGGACAGAGCACAGACCCACGAGACTCTGAAAAAATATCTCAAGGAAGAAACGCAGGAAGCCCTGGATGCCATAGACAACGAAGACTATGACAACCTTTGCGAGGAGCTGGGAGATGTTCTTCTTCAGATAGTACTCCATGCCCAGATCGCATCGGAAGAAGGTAAATTCACAATAGACGATGTGATACAGGGAATATCCGACAAGATGATCCGCCGCCACCCCTGGGTCTTCGGTGACATGGAAATAGACTCCATAGAAGAGAACATCGATCTGTGGGAAAAGATCAAACAAAAGGAAAAGGCTTCAAAGAAATAGGCCGCCGGCTAATGGCTGTCGGGCAGAGTATCCGGATCTTTTGCCGGCATCTGCGCAACGAGGATGGCCGCAAACATGAGAACGCAGCCGATCACTTCTCTCAAGCCCATGCCTTCTCCAAGGATGAAGGCTCCGGCCAGGACGGCGAAGACGGACTCCAGACACAGGATCATGGATGAAAGAGTAGGATTCACATCCGCCTGAGCGACTACCTGCAGAGTATATGCAACGCCGCAGGACATTACGCCGGAATAGAACAGCTGGAACCATCCCTCACGGATTCCGGAAAGGGTGGGAAGATCGAATCCCAGCATTGGATCGATGATGGGCGCAAGCATACAGGCTACGAGCCCGGCCACAAAGAACTGGATGCAGGACATCTTGACTCCGTCCACCTTTGGAGAAAAGTAGTCTATGCACAGGATGTGACCTGTGAAGAAAAGGGCGCAGATGAATATGATGACATCCCCCTTGTTGACATCTCCAAAGCCGCCTCCCGCGGGGATGCAGAGCAGATACAGCCCTACAGCAGAAGCGAGAACGCAGGCCCAGAATATAGGCCTTATTTTTTTCTTCAGAAACAGTCCCGCTATGGGCACGAAAATCACATAGAGTGCAGTGATGAATCCGGATTTGCCCGCGGTGGTGTAGTACATGCCCACCTGCTGGATATTGCCTGCCAGCATTAGAAAGATACCGCAGCAGATCCCGCCGATCCACACAAGTTTGTTGTCAGTTTTGTCATCCTGAGAAGCATTGCCTTTCCTCCTGCGTCCCATAAACCATATGACAGGCAGCAGGGCAATTCCACCAATCACGGTGCGTATGCCGTTGAAGGCGATGGGGCTGATGGTGTCCATGCCGCTTTTCTGGGCGACGAAGGCGGTTCCCCAAATAAATGCGGTTATGAAGAGGAGTAAACTTCCTTTTAATTCTCTTTTTCTGTCCATATGAACCTCTGGGTGTCCGGGCGGATCTGGTCAGCCCGACTATAAATTCTTGATGAAAGACAACGTATCTTTGCCGGCAACATCCTGCCAGTTGAGCTGAGTCTTACCGTTAAAGGTCTCGTTGGAGAAAATGCTGCTCATTTCTTCCCCGTCTAAATCCTGGAAATTGTGTGTGGTTGTAAGCTTGAGGGTATCGACCCAAAGCTCCTGCTTTGACTCAAAGCTTTCGTCGATCACAAAACCGTTGTGGCCTACATGGCATATGTACTGAAGCTGGTCGTTGCCATAGCCTCCGGTGATACCGTCATAGTATATTTTCTTCTCTTTTTTGTCGATGCGGATGTCCCTGCCACCGGGGAACAGCTCGGTGACATCCTTTATATCTCCCGTCCTCGTCGGGAAGGGTACCACCCGACCGTTTGCGAAAGTGTAGCACTGGAGGGAGCCGCCGTTTAAAGTACCGCTGTTGTAGTTGAAATTCAAAAAGATCTCAGGTATGCCGTCTCCATTCACGTCTTCCGAAGCCATCTGGACGGATGCGTTGTCCGGGGAATCGTCTATGTTCTTCTGCAGTTTACCGAAATAATCCTGATAGGCCTTCTTCCAATCATTTCCCCATGTGCCGGCGGGAAGTACGCTTATGTCGTACATGGATAAAAATCTTGCGGTTTCGTCTATTGTGTAGTTCCAGGATCTCGTTGTGTGGGGCGAGGCCGGATAGGCCAGCATACGCTCAGCATCGGCAGGGATATGATCGCGGATGTTCTTGTACAGATCCTCGTTTTCTTCATAAGTGACATTGTCCTGCTTCAGGATGCTCTCGTTGTATTTTCCATCCTTCAATACATATTTTTTGATGGAAACATCCACTCTGGTGCTATAGCCACTGACCGACTCCCATACGTAGACGGTTCTGTCCGGGCTGACATAGAGTTCGGTGGTATCGGTCAAGGCCATTCCGCCAAGTGTTTTATTAAAAGGAACATGGGCAAGCTTACCATTATCTACGGCACAAAACCCGCTGTGGACTACATTGTATGAATAATCTTCATTGTGATCCAGATATGAATATGCAAGGACATCGGGAATTTTATCATCATTGGGATCATATATATACGTCTGTTGTGCGTCGTTTACATTAGTAACGGAGTCAAGATATTTAAAGTCCTGGAAGATCCCGCTCATGTGATCGGAATAGAGCTTCAGGATCTGAGCATCGCCTGTTTTCTTGGATTCCGTTGGCTTTCCCGTTCCCATTGAAGCTTTGACCTTCTTGATTTTCTTATCGAATTTGTCGCTGTCGCCGGTATTGGTTTTGCCCAATTCCAGCGTATCAAGGGCTTCGTCGTACCTGGTTTG
>CADBRY010000132.1 GCA_902797195.1 uncultured Eubacteriales bacterium | reverse complement strand
GTATCTTCCGCCGCCGCAGACGGTGCCCTGGGCACCTATCTTGGTGGTGATGAACTCAAAGGCAGTCTTGGTATAGTAGTCGAGGCCGCGGACGATCTTGGGATTGACCGTGTACTCGATACCAAAGCTGTCCAGGTTCTTCTTCAGATCCTCAAAGGCGTCCCTGCACTCATCGCAAAGATAATCAAGCATCATGGGAGCGTCCTTCACAAGTTCCTGATCTATGGGAGATTTGCAGTCCAGTATCCTCATGGGATTTGTGTTGAATCTTTCCTGACATGTGGGGCAGAGCTGATCGTACTTGGGCTCAAGGAACTTGCGGAGAGCATCCCTGTGATTCTTCCTGCACTTGGGACAGCCTACGCTGTTTATCTGTAGCTCCACATCGGTGATCCCCATCTCCTTAATGAAGTCGTATCCGATGGCGATAACTTCCGCATCCGCCATCATATCTGCAGATTCGAATATCTCCACGCCAAACTGGTGGAACTCTCTGAGCCTTCCCGACTGAGGTTTTTCATATCTGAAACATGGAATATTGTAGTAATATTTGTGAGGCTGTACCCCCGCATATTCCTTGTGCTCTACATAGGATCTGGTTACGGGTGATGTTCCTTCGGGTCTCAGTGTAATGCTTCTTCCCGCAAAGTCTTTGAAGGTGTACATCTCCTTCTGGACGATATCCGTGGTGTCTCCAACGCCTCTCTGGAACAGTTCCGTATGCTCAAAAACCGGCGTCCTTATCTCTTTGAATCCGTATCTTCTGCAGATTTCGGCGAATTTCTCCTCAAGATAGTGCCATTTGTATGCCTCATCCGGCATCATGTCTTTCGTTCCTTTTGGTGCGTTTGTAAGCATTCTCTTCTCCTCCTTGATTTTTAAAAGAATGATTTCATCTTTCTTTCGATCATTTCATCGATTTTTTCTATATATATCTCGTAATTGGATACATTGGGTATCCTCTCAAGTCTGTTCTCTTCAGGATAGTATCTCTTGCTGACGCCTCCCGCCCCAAGAGCCAGTATGGACTGGTGTTCATCCATGATCCTGATATTGTATATGCCCACATCGTCATTTTTGCACCATCCGGTGTTCTCCGTATTTCCGGAGGTGTATTTCTGACGATAGAGGTAATAGGGTCTGTAGCCTTCTTCTCTCAGTCTTCTATGTGCAAAGGCAAGCATTTCTTCCCTGATCTCTTCATCCTTGTAGCTGAAGTTCTCATCCTGCTCCTTGAGTCTTGATGCTCTTTTCACCGCCAGAGTATGAAGAGTTATCTTGTCGGGTCCGAGGCTTATTACTTCCTCCAGACTTTCTGCAAAGTCCTCATTATTCTCTTCGGGAAGCCCTGCGATAAGGTCCATATTTATGGAGCTTATACCGGCACTTCTCGCCATCTCAAAAGCCCTTAAGGTATCCTCCACCTTATGTCTTCTTCCTATGAGATCCAGAGTCCTCTGTTTCATTGACTGAGGGTTGATGCTGATCTTTTGGATGCCGTATTCCTTCAGTACATTCAGTTTTCCTTCATTGATGGTATCGGGCCGGCCCGCTTCCACGGTGAATTCTCTCAGATCCTTAAGATCGAAGTTCTCATGTACCGCCCCAAGGACCTTCCTGAGCAGATCATCTCCAAGAGCGGTAGGCGTGCCTCCTCCAATGTATATGGACTCGGGTGTTATTCCTCTCTTCGCCGTTTCTTCTCCCGCAAAGGCAATCTCTCTCAGGAGAGCGTCCACATAGTCCTCCATTGCCTTTTCATCAGCCTTGTTGGAGGTGAAGGAACAGTAAAGGCACCTTGTGGGACAGAATGGTATGCCTATATACATGGAAAACCTACCGTCCATTGCCTTTCCTGCAGTGGATCCCTGATACTTCAGGATCTCCATGACCAGAGATGCCTTCTCCCGGTTGGCAAGATATCTCTCTTTCAGAATTTCCTCAGTCTCTCTGAAAGCCTCCTCTTCATCCTTCTCCCGAAGGATGTTGTCAGCGATCTCACCTGCCAGTTTTACCGGTCTTATTCCTGTAAGGACGCCCCACTTGGGTCTCTTGCCGGTGTACCGTGCAAGGTCCTCATACATTTTTCTTGCGGAAGAATATCTGTCCTCAAACTTCCCCGCCGCTTCGTCGGCCGCCACGTGGTATTTTAAATGGGTCACCTTCCCCTTGGACACATCTTTATGACCGTCCTCCCTCTTTTCCCCATCCGGACCGTGGACCGCATACTGGGATGGCTGAAGGAAGATCTTCGCAAGCTCATCGTATTGATGAAGGTTTTTCGTGCCTGTTATTTCAATGTCCAGGAAGCCTTCGCCGATCATATCTATACAAAAGGATTGTTTTCCTTTTCAAATCCTATGGTTGTTGGTCCCATGTGTCCCGGATAAACGGTAGTCTCATCGGGAAGAGGCCACAGTTTTTCGTGTATGGCCTTTTCGATGGCAGTAAAAGATGATCCGGGGAAGTCCGTGCGTCCTATGGAAGCCCTGAAAAGAGTGTCTCCGCTGAAGAGAACATTCTCGTCGGGAATGTATATGCACATCCCACCGGGAGAATGTCCCGGGGTAAAGATGAACTTCATATGGATGTTTCCCACATCCAGAGTGTCACCGCCTCGTACGTATCTGTCGGCTATTATGGATGTGACACGTCCAAACTGCCCGCTCATATTGAATGTGGGATCGGCAAGCATGTCCTTTTCTTCCTCATGGGCAATCACTTTGATCATGGGAAAGTCTGCCCTGGCATCATCTATGCCCATTATATGATCCGCATGACCATGGGTCAGGATGATGTATTCGGGCTCCATGTCAATATCTTTGATTATCCCGGTCAATCTTTCATTCCATCCGCCGGGATCGACTATGAATCCTTTTCCCGTTTCCTCGTCTTTTACAAAATATGTGTTGACTCCCAGTGCTCCGCTGGGGGCATATACTATCTCCATTGTGCCTACCTCTATTTTCTTTTTAGAGCGTCTACGCTCTTGTTCTGTATGCTTCAGTCACTCCCTGAACGTTCTTGAGAGACCTGCACATCTTCTCTATCTGGCCTCTGTCGTGGATGGACAGTGTCAGGTCGATGCGTATGCTCTCGTCTTTTGATTCTCTGGCATTCAATCCTATTATGTGCACATCCATATCGTCGCATATCTTTGATATGCTGGAGAACATGCCCTTCTGGTCGGAAGCTATTAGGGTTATTCCTCCATTGTATGCCTGTTCCAGAGTGGCGGGATCCCATTCCACGTCTATGAGTCTTGCCCTATCCTCTTCGTCCATGGATTTAACATTGTCGCAGTCCTTTCTATGGACCGTGATCCCTCTGCCCTTTGTGATGAATCCCACTATGTCATCTCCCGGAACGGGATTGCAGCATCTTCCAAGCTGTATGAGAAGATCGTCGAATCCGTCAACAATCACTCCGCTGTCAGAGGATTTTTGTTTTCTGTGTTCAGCTTTTTTCTGGGTCTTCTCGGATATCTCATTAAGGTCATCCAGAAGGGTCTTGTCATGCTCTTCTTCCCCGCCGTTGACTTCCCTGTCATATCCAAGAAGCATGTCCAGGACCCTGCTCTGGAAATTGCCTCCGTAACCAAGCTGGGTGTAGAGCTCGTCCTGATCCTTGAATCCAAGCTCTTTAACAGCCTTGTTCAAATAGGAGTTCTTAAGGAGTTCTTTGGGATCCTGGCCTTTCTTTCTAAGGTATTTATCAAAGAGGTCTTTTCCCTTGTCAACTGCGTCGTTTTTGTTTTCGCGCTTCAGCCACTGCCTTATCTTGTTTCTCGCCGAACTGCTCTTGGCTATCTTCAGCCAGTCTATGCTTGGGCCCGCCGCATTTGGCGATGTGACGATCTCGATTATATTTCCGTTTTCAAGATGATGGTCTATGGTCACCATCTTGCCGTTGACCTTTGCACCTACACATTTACAGCCTACATCCGTATGTATCTTAAATGCAAAATCAAGGGGCGTGGATCCGGCGGGAAGCTCTATAACGTCCCCTTGAGGAGTGAATACGAACACCTGGGACGAAAAGAGATCGATCTTAAGGGACTCCATGAATTCCCTTGGATCTCTGATGTCCTTCTGCCACTCCAGAGCCTGTCTCAGCCATGAAAGCTTGACTTCCTCCGAATCGTTATCGATCCCCTCCTTGTATTTCCAGTGAGCTGCGATACCGTATTCGGCGATCCTGTGCATCTCATAAGTTCTGATCTGTATCTCGAAGGGTCTGCCCGTCTCGCCTATTACAGTGGTATGTATGGACTGATACATGTTAGGCTTGGGCATGGCTATATAATCCTTGAATCTGCCGGGAATAGGCGTCCACATGGTATGGACAAGCCCGAGCACTGCGTAACAGTCCCTTACGGATTCAACGATTATACGAACGGCGATAAGATCGAAGATCTCATCTATATTCTTGTGCTGGAAGCGCATTTTCTTATAGATGCTGTAGAAATGCTTTGATCTTCCATAGATCTCATAGTGCATCCCCGTCTCATCAAGGGCCTCCTTCATGGTGTCGATGATGTTGGTGATGGCATCTTCCCTCGCCTCCTTGCGCTCGCTTACCTGCTCGGCAAGATCGTAGTAGGCTTCCGGCTCGAGAAACTTAAGCGCGATGTCCTCAAGCTCCATCTTCATGGAATAGATACCCAGACGGGCTGCCAGGGGTGCGTAAATATCCAGAGTCTCCTGACACTTCTCCACGATTTTATCGTGGGTCATGTAGTTTATGGTCCTGAGATTGTGGAGTCTGTCGGAAAGCTTTATTATAAGAACTCTGATGTCCTTGGACATGGCCAGGAACATCTTCCTCAGGTTTTCGACCTGTCTTTCTTCCTTGCTGTCGAATTTGAGTGATCCCAGTTTGGTTACTCCGTCCACAAGAAGTCCAACTTCTTCCCCGAAGTCCCGTACAAGTTCCTCCTGAGTGTAAGGAGTATCCTCCACTACGTCATGAAGCAGTCCACCGATTATGGTGGACTCATCCATGCCCAGCTCCGCAAGAATAATGGCGACTGCAAGAGGATGTATGAGATAGGGTTCCCCCGATTTTCTCAGCTGTCCTCTGTGCATCTCCTCAGCGACATCGTAGGCCCTGCCTATGAGTTCGATATCGTAGTTTTTATTCTGCTCCAGCAGTTTGTCAAGGAATTCGCTCTTCTTCATCGCCATTCAGACTTCCGTAGTTACAGGCGGAAGGTTTCTTCTTCCTCCCTTACTTCAGTCTTTTTATTGCCGCCCTTGACATAGCGCTTTGATCTGCGCTGTCCGCTGCCCTTTTTATCTGATCCGGTCTTCTTTTCCGTGACCTTCGTTGCATCATCATTTATGATCTCAGTGGTCTTCTCGGCAGGTTTTTCCGTTGCCTTTGCATCGGCCTCTTCCACATCTTTGGCTTCTTCTCCAGGGAGCTTCTTTTCGTTCTTGGCATCCTTTTTGGCCTGCTTCTTGGCTTCCTTTACCTGCTTTTCATACTTGGAGACTCTGCCTGCGGTGCTGAACTCGTAGTACAGAGGCGAACATACGCAGATGGACGAGTAAGTACCTGCAAGGATACCTACCATGAGAGGCATTACGAATTCTCTTATGGCATCCCCCGCCATGATAAGCAGAGGAATCATAACGATTATGGTGGTCAGTGACGTCATCAGGGATCTTCCAAGAGTCTGGGATATGCTGGAGTCTATGGTCTCAACAAGGGTACCCCTCTTCATGTAGTTGATGTTTTCCCTTATCCTGTCGAATATAACGATGGTGTCGTTTATGGAGTAACCTACGACCGTCAGGATACCCGCGATAAAGGGATTGTTTACCGTCACCTGGAAGATGGCGTAGAATGACACCACTATCAGCACGTCGTGAAGGTCACCCAGGAGGGCTGCCGCGCCGAATCTCCACTGTCTGAATCTTATCCTTATGTATATGAGCATACATGCCGCGGCTATTGCAAGTGCCAGCAGAGCGTTGTTCCTCAGTTCCTTTCCTATGGATCCGCCGAATAGTTCCTGGGCGATGACATTCTTGTCGGTGGTTCCGAACTTCTTGTTTATGGAATCGATGACCTTTGCTCTGTCTTCGTTTTCAAGAGCTTTGGTGGTACGTATTACGATTTCCTTGTTGCCCTGTCCCGAGTAGATGATCTCAGGATCCAGCTTATAGCTCTTGATGGCATCCTTTACATCCGCTATCTTGACCTGTTTCCCCATATCCATCTGGATCATGGTTCCTCCGGTAAAGTCGATACCGAAGTTAAGTCCTCTGGCTACACCGAATACAAGACCAAGTGCCAGGATGACACAGGATATGACATAGAACACCTTTCTCTTGTCGATAAGGTGGATCGTCTTTTTAAATGTGAGAGCTGCACTTCCGTCTTTTTTCATGCCGAAGAATCCGGGCTTTGAAGTTGCCTTTGTCTGTGCAAAGAGTCCCACATAAAGCTGTGTTACAACAACAGCGGTGAATATGCTGACGATGATACCAACCATGAAGGTGAATGCGAATCCCTTGACGGAGCTCGTACCAACTTCATAGAGGATGACAGCCGCAATAAGTGTGGTGACCTGAGAGTCTACTATGGAAGTAAGAGCTCTCTTGTATCCTGTCTCGGAGGCCACCCTTATGCTCCTGCCCGCCGCAAGTTCCTCACGGATTCGGGAGAAGATGATAACGTTGGCGTCTACCGCCATACCTACCGCTACGATGATACCTGCAATACCCGGAAGAGTAAGAGTCATACCCATCAGGGAGAGTATATTTACAACGATTACAACATAGAAAAGCAACGCAAGGTCAGCGGCAATACCCAGGCCTCTATATGCTATAAGCATGAGAAGCAGGATGAGTCCCAGACCTATAAGGCCTGCGTAAACGCTCATCTCAAGTGCATTGTATCCGATCTTGGCTGACTGGACAGATGATGTTACTTCGTTCAAAGTGATGGGCAGTGAACCACCTCTTATAAGGGCCGCAAGGTTGGATGCTTCTTCCTGAGAGAAGTTTCCGGTTATGCTGCATTTTCCTCCAAGGATTGGTTCGTTGACATTTGGTGCGGATATTATCTGATTATCCAAAACGATGGCGATGGCTCCGTCGCCTACGCCCTCTATCTGTGACTTTACTTCTCCGTTGAATGCCTTGGTGGTTGCATCACCAAACTTATCGGCGCCTTCGCTGTCAAATTGAAGGTTGACCGAATAACTGGTGGACTTGTCGTCCTGTCCCACCTGTGCATCTTTCACGCTGCCGCCGTCAAGGACCTGGGTCCCGTCGGCCAGTATGAATGTCAGCTGTGCAGTTCTGCCTATCTGTTCAATAGCTTCCTCCGCATTTGTCGCTCCCGGAAGCTCCACACGGATCCTGTTTTCACCTTCTATGGTTACCGTGGGTTCCGACAGACCAAGTTCGTTGACTCGGCGTTCAATGACCGCCTGAGTCTGTTCCATGATGGTCCTCTTGTCTTCTTCAGTCTTGTATTTGGCAAGTTCTTTTTTGTCTGCCTCAAGAACCACATATACGCCGCCCTTGATATCAAGACCGAGATTCATACGGTCTTTGATGGGTGTCATGGGGCCGATCCCCTTGACGGTAACCACCCACCCAAAGGCGATAATGATAACAAATAAAATAGCCAGTATCCTTCTTAAGTTGTAACTCATTTTTTCCTCCGAATAAATTAATGCTCACATCAAAACACTCCGACAGCTTTTTTCGGGAAAACCCTGTCAGAATATTACAGTCTATTGTACAACGAAATGAGGCATCTAACAAGGAAAAAATGACTTAAATACAGACAAAAAGAGCCGCGGCACAACGCCACAGCTCTTTTATATAAGATGACGATATATATGCGGTTTATTCAGCTGCTTTTTCCTCAACAGCTTCAGTAGCTTCCTCCACTGCCTCAGTGGCCTCGACGGATTCCTCAACTGCTTCAGTCACTTCTTCAGTTTCTTCTTCCACAGCCGGAGCAGCCTTCTTCATTCTCTTGGGCATGCTCTTCTTTACTTCGTTTTCTTCGGCATCGCTGATTTCTTCAAAATCTTCCGCAGCTCTGTTTCTTCCGGAGCCTTCCTTAACAACCTTTGAAACCGACCAGCGCATCATTTCCATCTTGGTCTTGTCACCGTTGACCTGGATGACGATCGATTCTTCCTTGGTCTTTACGATCTTGCCGCAGATACCGCCTATGGTTATGATCTCATCTCCTACCTGGAGGCTGTTTCTCATAGCGGTGGTTTCCTTCTCACGTTTTTTCTGAGGTCTGATCATGAGAAAATACATGACGACTATCAGAAGAACCAAAGGCAGTATGGTTATTAAAGTACCGTTCATTATTATTTCTCCTTCCGAAACTTATGATCTTATTTGGTGCCGGCGATGGGGGTCGAACCCATACGGTGTTGCCACCACGGGATTTTGAATCCCGCACGTCTGCCAGTTCCATCACGCC
>CADBRY010000131.1 GCA_902797195.1 uncultured Eubacteriales bacterium | reverse complement strand
GAAGCTGGTGAAGGTTCCTTTCGAGCAGGAAGTGATCGCGTGCAGCAGGGCGGTGGAGGAACTGATCCCGCAGACGGATACGGCTATCGAGCTGGGCGGCGAGGACGCGAAGATCACCTTCTACGGGCAGACCATCGAGCAGCGCATGAACGGTACATGTGCAGGTGGTACAGGTGCCTTCATCGATCAGATGGCTGTTCTTCTCAATACCGATGCCGACGGACTTAACGAGGCGGCATCAAAACATACTCTTATTTATCCAATAGCCGCTAGGTGCGGCGTATTCGCCAAGACGGATATCCAGCCGCTTATAAATGACGGAGCCAAGATCGAGGACCTTGCCGCATCCATATTCCAGGCTGTGGTGGACCAGACCATATCAGGGCTTGCCTGCGGACATCCCATCAGAGGTAAGATCGCTTTTCTCGGCGGACCTCTTTCATTTCTGCCGGAACTGAGGAAGAGATTCATTGAGACGCTGGACATCAAACCGGAAGATGTTATTTTTCCCGATAACTCCCGTTTCTTCGTTGCCATAGGAGCCGCTTATCTGGCTCAGGACCACGACATGACCACACTTTCCGACATAGTGGGCAGACTAAGGGATTCGTCCCAGGGTGAGATGAGGGATACGGCTCTTATCGAGCCACTGTTCTCCAGCCAAGAGGAATATGACGAATTCAAGGCAAGACACGACAGAGCCAAGGTTGCAAGAAAGGACATCAAGGAAGCATCCGGAGATCTTTATCTTGGTATAGATGCAGGCTCTACCACAACAAAATCCGTACTGATAGATCAGGACAAAAATGTCCTCTATACTTTTTACAGAAACAACAGAGGAAAGCCAATAGCGCCCATAATCGAAATGCTCAAGGAGGTCTACGATCTCCTCCCTGAGGGCACGGTGATCGCCAAGACTGCGGTAACAGGATATGGTGAACAGCTTATTAAAACCGCATTCAAGGCTGATATGGGCGAAATAGAGACAATGGCTCACTACAAGGCTGCGGAAGAGTTCCTTCCCGGAGTGGATTTCATTCTGGATATAGGCGGACAGGATATGAAGTGCATGAAGATCAAGGACAAGGCACTTTATAACATAATGCTCAACGAAGCCTGCTCCTCGGGATGCGGATCCTTCATAGAGACCTACGCCAAATCCGTCAACATGAGCGTTCCGGATTTTGCGGAAGCGGCCATTTTTGCCAAGGGTCCTGTGGATCTTGGAACAAGATGCACTGTGTTTATGAACTCAAAGGTAAAGCAGGCCCAAAAGGAAGGGGCAACCATCGGCGATATTTCCGCGGGTCTGTCCTATTCCGTCATAAAGAACGCTCTCTACAAAGTCATCAAACTCAGAAATCCCGAGGACGCGGGAGACAAGATCGTGGTTCAGGGAGGGACATTCCTTAACGAAGCGGTCTTAAGGAGCATAGAAAAGATACTTGGAAAGGAAGTTGTAAGACCCGACATCTCCGGTCTTATGGGTGCCTTCGGATGTGCCCTCATTGCCCGGGACAATCACGAAAAAGGTGAGACAAGCACCCTGATCGGAAGAGAAGAACTGGATGATTTTGATGTGTCCACATCCACCACCAGATGTCGGTTCTGCGAGAACAACTGCCTCCTTACCATCAATAAATTCTCCGATGGATCAAGGCTCATCACGGGCAACAGATGTGAGAGGGGAGCGGGACACGTGGATGTGGAATCCGAACTTCCCAATCTCATACAGTACAAGCAGAAGAGGCTCTTTGATTATCGGTCCATCCCCCCTGAAAATGCACCCAGGGGAATCATTGCCATTCCGAGAGTGTTGAATATGTTCGAGAACTATCCATTCTGGCATACTTTCTTCACCTCTCTAGGCTTTTCGGTGGTCCTTTCACCCATGTCCAGAAAGACCATATACGAGCAGGGAATGGATACTATTTCATCGGATACCGCCTGTTATCCCGCCAAGCTGGTCCACGGACACATAAAGTCCCTGATCAAAGACGGCCACAAGCTGATATTCTATCCCAGCATCAACTACGAGAGAGTGGAGGACGATAAGCAGCCCAATCACTATAACTGTCCCATCGTCGCCACATATCCCGAAGTCATCGCCAACAATATGGACGAGATAATCCAGGAGGAGGGCGTGGAATTCCTCCATCCCTTCCTGCCTTATGATGACGACAGGAGGCTTGTCAGGGAACTGACCGGGGTGTTTGCCAAAAAAGGGATCCCTGCGGACGATATCGCAAGGGCCGTGAGAAAGGCCAGAGCGGAAGACGAAAGGTATCACAGGGATGTACAGAAGGCGGGAGAGGAGGCTCTCAAATACGGTGAGACCCACGGTGTAAAGTCAATAGTGCTTGCGGGAAGACCCTATCACGCTGATCCTGAGATAAACCACGGCATCGATAAGATGATCAACACCTTTGGAATGATAGTTCTGACCGATGATTCCGTTGCACATCTGGCCAAGCTGGAAAGACCTCTCAGAGTGCTGGATCAGTGGGTATACCACTCCAGGATGTACAGAGCGGCGGTATTTGCAGGTACGAGAGAGGATGTGGAGCTGATTCAGCTTAATTCCTTCGGCTGCGGTCTGGATGCGGTCACCACGGACCAGGTGGAGGAGATCTGCCATCAGAACAATAAGCTCTACACAGTGCTGAAGATAGATGAAGGTTCAAACCTTGGAGCCGCAAAGATCAGAATAAGATCCTTAAAGGCGGCCATAAACGAAAGGGAGAAGAACGAAGTCAAACCCATACCCGACAACAGCCCCTTCGAAAGGCCCTTGTTCACCAAGGAGATGAGACAGGAGTATACGGTCATGATGCCCCAGATGTCTCCAATACATTTCAGGCTCCTTGAAAAGATGATGAGATCCTGCGGCTACAGGGCGGTACAGCTTCCCCCCGTTACCACCAATGCGGTGGAAGAAGGGCTGAAATACGTAAACAACGATGCCTGCTACCCCACTATAGTCACTTTGGGACAGACAATAGCCGCACTTAAATCGGAAAAATTCGATCCCGACAGGACGGCGGTATTCATGTCTCAGACAGGAGGCCAGTGCAGAGCAAGCAACTATATCTCACTTCTGAGAAAGGCCCTCAAGGATCTTGACATGGCTCAGATCCCTGTCATATCCGTAAACGCGGCAGGTCTTGAGCAGAATCCCGGATTCAAACTGGCCGATCCCAAGCTGATAAAACGGGGAATGATGGCAGTCATATACGGAGACCTTTTCATGAGGGTGCTCTATGCGACAAGACCCTATGAGGCAACACCGGGCTCCGCAAACGAGCTCTATGAGATCTGGAACAGGATCGCGGAAGAGAACGTGCAGAACGGGAACATGAAGCAGTTCAGAAAGAATGTGAAGAAGATCGTTGAAGACTTTGATGCGTTGCCTTTGAAAGATATCAAAAAACCCAAGGTGGGAGTCGTGGGAGAGATCCTTGTCAAATACCACCCCACGGCAAACAACGATATTGTGGACGTAATAGAAGAGGAAGGCGGAGAAGCGGTGGTGCTGGATCTTATGGACTTCCTGCTCTACGGAATGTACAACAAGGAGTTCAATTTCAAACATCTTTCCGGATCATACGGAGAGATGGTGGGCAACAAGGCGGCCATCAGTTTCATTGAACACTACCGGGCTCCCATGAGAAAGGCTCTGAGAGAATCCAAACGGTTCACCGAGCCTGCAAGGATCGAGGAGACCGCGGAGTCCGCAAGCCAGGTCATCTCCCTTGGAAACCAGTGCGGAGAGGGATGGCTTCTCACAGGAGAAATGGTGGAACTTATAAATAACGGCGTGGAGAACATCGCATGTCTGCAGCCCTTCGCCTGCCTGCCTAACCACGTTACCGGAAAGGGCATGATGAAGGCCATGAGAAAGTTCAGCCCAAAGGCGAATATAGTGGCCATAGACTTTGATCCGGGAGCCAGCCATGTGAATCAGCTGAACAGGATCAAGCTGATGATGACCACTGCTCATAAAAACCTGAAGGATGAACTGAGTTGATATTTTTTCCTTAGGGTTGTATACTGAAAATAGCAAAGCCGGTAATCGGCAAATACATTTTAAGGAGGTGTCTTCATGGGAAGACATGGAACGATAGCAGGAAGAAAAGCGGCACAGGATTCCAAGAGAGCGGCCCTTTTCACAAAGTACGGAAGACAGATAATCGTAGCGGCCAAGGCCGGGGCTGACCCGGATTATAACGCGACTTTGAGAGTCGCCATAGAAAAGGCAAAAGCCATCGGTATGCCAAACGAGAATATCAAGAGAGCCATCAAAAAGGGCTCCGGCGGAACCGATGGAGAATCCTTCGAAGAACTGATCTTTGAAGGTTATGGCATAGGCGGTGTTGCGGTCATCGTTGAGGCGCTGACCGACAACAAAAACAGAACCGCATCAGCTGTCAGATCCACCTTTGACAAGCACGGCGGCAATCTGGGTGCACAGGGATGCGTATCCTATATGTTCGCAAGAAAGGGTGTTCTGATCATCGAAAAGACTGATGACATCGATGAGGATGCTCTGATGGAGACCGCTCTTGAAGCCGGAGCGGAGGATATGATAACCCACGACGACAGCTATGAGATCCAGACAGAACCTTCTGTCTACACCGATGTACACGGAGCTCTCACAGATGCGGGTTATGAGTTTGTTGAGTCCGAAGTTGAATACGTGCCTTCCATGGAAGCTGCACCAAAGACAGAGGGAGACCTTAAACAGCTCAAGAAAATGATAGATATACTTGAAGATAACGATGATGTCCAGAAGGTCCACCACAACTGCAGCGTGGATCTGGAGGAGATCGGATAATAAGGAGAGCCTTTGCTCTGAAAAAGTTTTTTTCCTGGGGTGTTCGTGAAAGGGACTGTGTAATTCACCCTACATAGAATTCCAGGGATGCCGTAGTCTAGGCTGTTGAGTGAGACCCACGTAATGGTGGGGACACGGATTCAGGCAGCAGGCAACCCACCTATCATACGATAGGGCGTGAATTATCCTCCCTGTACGGCACTTCGGGTTTTTGTTTTAGATAAAGAGCCCCCGCGAGGCGGCGTGACAATTGCGTTGAGAAGAGGAAGAGAAATGGCAAAAAAACAGTTTAAAGCTGAATCAAAAAGACTTCTTGATCTTATGATCAATTCTATTTATACCCACAAGGAAATATTCCTCCGTGAGCTTATATCAAACAGCAGCGATGCCATCGACAAGAGATACTACAACAGTCTCAAAGACGGCAGCACAGGGATTTCAAGGGATGATTACACCATACAGCTTATTCCCGACAAGGATCAGCGTACCCTTAAAATAATCGACAACGGCATAGGCATGACCAGGGAAGAGCTGGAGAAAAACCTTGGAACGATTGCCAGAAGCGGAAGCCTGGATTTCAAATCGGCCATGGAGCAGGCGGAAGCTCAAAATGAAAAGGGCGGCGAAACCATAGATATTATCGGTCAGTTCGGCGTTGGATTTTATTCCGCATTCATGGTCAGCGATAAGATCAGCGTTCTTTCCCGGTCCGAAGGAAGCGAGGAAGCCTGGCTGTGGGAATCAAAGGGGGCCGACGGATATACGGTTTCTGAAGGTGAAAAGGAAGATGTGGGCACGGAGATAACCCTCCATATCAAAGAGGACAGCGAAGACGAAAACTACAGCAGATTCCTTGAAGAATATACTCTGAGGGACCTGGTCAAAAAATATTCCGACTACATAAGATATCCCATTCAGATGACATCGGAAGATGGAC
Source organism: uncultured Eubacteriales bacterium (assembly GCA_902797195.1). Lineage (GTDB taxonomy): Bacteria > Bacillota > Clostridia > Peptostreptococcales > Anaerovoracaceae > Lentihominibacter. Next base: position 2,278 of record CADBRY010000131.1, on the reverse strand, counting down.
CTGATACTCTCAATTCCATGGTGCCCCTGTGGAAGAAGCAGAAGAGCACCATAAAAGAAGAGGAATACAACTCCTTTTACAAGGAAAAATTCTATGACTTTACGGACCCTGTGAAGGTGATACATACCAATGTGGAGGGACTGATAAGCTATACCGCGCTTCTGTTCATCCCCGGCAAGGCCCCCATGGATTACTATTCCAAAGACTATCAGAAAGGGCTTCAGCTCTATTCATCGGGAGTTATGATAATGGAAAAATGCCCCGATCTGCTGCCTGACTGTTTCAGCTTTGTGAAAGGGCTGGTTGATTCCCAGGATCTGTCCCTTAATATTTCCAGAGAGATGCTTCAGCACGACAGACAGCTCAAAGCCATCGCCCAGCGTCTTGAGAAAAAGATCAAATCAGAACTTCTGGAGTTCCTGAACAAGGACAGGGAAGGATACACTGGATTCTTTAAGAACTTCGGCCTTCAGATCAAGTACGGCGTCTATGAAAACTTTGGGATGAACAAGGATCTCCTCCAGGATCTTCTGATCTACAATACCTCGTACAAACCGGAGAATGGGGATGGTGAAGGGGATGCTCAAAATCTCATGACGACTCTCTCCGAGTATGTGAGCCGAATGAAGGAAGATCAGAAGTATATCTACTATGCCTGCGGTGAGACGGCGGAAAAAATAGACAAAATGCCTCAGACGGAAGTCCTGAAGGACAAAGGATATGAGATACTCTATATGACCGACGACATTGATGAATTCGCCGTTCAGATGCTCAGGTCATATGAGGATAAAGAGTTCAAATCAGTTTCAGCCGACGATCTGGAGATAGAAGAGACGGAAGAGGAAAAGAAAGCGGCGGAAAAACAGGAAGAAGACAGCAGGGAGCTCCTTGATTATATGAAGGAGTGCCTCTCTGATAAAGTGGCAGACGTAAAGCTCAGTCACAGGCTCAAATCACACCCGGTATGCCTTACGTCAAAAGGCGGTCTGTCTCTTGAAATGGAGAAGGTGTTGAATTCAATGCCTGTTGATGAGAAGGTAAAGGCGGAGAGAGTTCTTGAGATCAATGCGTCCCATCCCATAGCGGATACTCTTGTGAAACTCTATGGTGAAGACAGGGAAAAAGTTAAGACCATCGCTGAGCTTCTGTACGATCAGGCTCTTCTCATAGAAGGCATAACAATAGAAGATCCCGTTGCATTTTCAAATGCGATCTGTGATCTAATCGTTAAATGATAGATACCGGTCAAATCCGGAACAGGGAGAATCAATATGGCAAAGATCGCTGTAATCGACGGAAACAGTCTTATTAACAGGGCGTACTACGCGATGAGAAATCCCATGATAACCCGTGATGGCATATATACACATGCCATTTTCGGGTTTTTGAATATGCTGGATAAACTCCGCAGGGATTATCAACCCACACATATGGTGGTTGCCTTTGACAAAAAGGGACCAACCTTCCGCCACCAACAGTATGAGGAGTACAAGGCGGGAAGAAAGAAGATGCCTCCTGAGCTTGCAATGCAGATCCCCATTTTAAAGGATATCCTTGATGCAATTAGCATTTCAAGGATGGAGATCGAGGGCTTTGAGGCAGACGACATCATAGGAACGGTTGCAAGACGCGCGGAAAAAGACGGCCTTGAAGTGGTGATATTCACAGGCGACAAGGATCAGCTCCAGCTTGCCACGGACACCACAAAGGTGGTGTTCACCAAGAAGGGAGTTTCGGAATTCGATATCTACGACGAGAAAACATTTACGGAAAAATACGGATTCCCGCCACTTCAATTCATCGACTTCAAAGGACTTGCGGGAGACAAATCCGACAACATACCTGGAGTGCCCGGAGTGGGTGATAAAACGGCAACAAAACTTATAGTTGAGTATGGATCCGTGGAGGATATCATCGCTCACGCCGATGAGATCAAACCCGATGGGCTGCAGAAAAAGATCAAAGACAACGACACCATAGCCCTTATGAGCAAAAGACTTGCCACCATCGATGTGAACGTTCCTCTTCCTGAAGATACGCCTGAAGGCACAAATGCAGACAGCTGGAAAATCGGTGAGGTCAAAAAAGACGAGCTTATAGAAATATACAGAAAGCTCGAGTTCAACAGGTTCCTGAAAAAATTAAGCGGTGAGATTGCATCGGAAGGCTCCGCAACGACTACGTCAGACGACAGGGAAAAGGCAGTAAGCCTTCCTTCGGAATCGGTTTCCATAGATCCCGCCGAGATAGAGACAGAAATAATTGAAGATGAAGACCG
>CADBRY010000130.1 GCA_902797195.1 uncultured Eubacteriales bacterium | reverse complement strand
TGCTGTTTCCTCCCTGTTTAACGATCGTGAATTTGTATATTCTCTTGGCACCGTTCTTTGTTACCTCTACGTCCACCGGTGTTTCATCGCCCTCTGTGGAGAGCGTCACCTGATAAGTTCCACCGCTGTAGGGTGTTCCGTTTACAGTTGCCGAAGCTCCCTGAGGCAAAGTCAACGTAATATTTCCTACAGTTGAGTCCGTATTGACTTTTACCGTATATCCTTCCAGCTGACCCATGTCAAATTCCTTTGACCAGCTGGGCGTACTGTCTAAATCTGTAGTTATTGAGATGTTTTCAAGATAGGCCGGATTTCTCTCTATAGCCATCAGATTACCGCTGTCATTCTTATAGTACATCACACCTTCTCTGTCAGCGATAATGGTGCTGATACAGTATTGCTGCATTCCCGATGGAGGTGTGAAGAGCTCACCATACTGATCCGCTGTGAGAGTTGTTCTTCCCGGCTCATCATAGAGATAATATACGCCGCCCGGCTGGGAGTTATATGTAAAGTACACATATACCCTGCCATCGGGATTTCCATCACCGTTGTAATCCTTGTTTGCGTTGCCCGTAGTCAGCAGCGCTCCCGCCTGAGGATATCCCTTTATAGGAATATCGTATATTAACGAATCGGAATTCAGGTCGCCTGAAACATCTATGACTGAGAAATGATGACCTGCATCGGCATCGAACTGTCCCCCTGTTCCGCAGACTCCAATATACAGTCTGTTGTTATATACCACAGGGCATGCTGTGGACATTCCTCCCAGATTATATATGCTTGTTTCAGACAAATGGCCCGTTTCGTCCACTGCTGTCCGATACAGCAATCCTCCCTTGGTATTGAAATACAGATATCCATTGTCGTATACCACGGAGCTTCGGGCATCTCCCTTTATCTGATCTATCCGATCGATGATCGCTCCCGTCTTGGGGTCAAGAGTGTAGAATACACCGTTTGCTGTGTAGTCACCTTCATTTGTTCCATCATCTGATCCTACAGCCACATAGTTGTCCGTCACATAGGCTCCTGCCCAATAGAACCCTCTCATTTTATGCTCACTGTCCGCCAGATTGGGATCGTCTGTGGAAGGAGTGAATTTCCATGTATGCTGCTTGATACCATCCACAACATTGTTGTCGTCGGTAGTAATGCAGAAGAAACTTCCGTCTTTCTTTTCACCGCCCCAGGTGCCCGTGTAAAGATATCCCACTCCATCGATCTTCCTGTATGATATTGGGGATACGGTCTGTCCGCCTATTCTCTCAGAGCTCCAGACAGGTTCCAGAGTTTCATAGTCTACCGCCTGTATTATGCCGTTGCCTACCTGTACGAAGAATTTGCCGTCGGCATAGATTATTGGGTTCATGGCATACCCTACATTTGCCACCATGTTACCGCCGACCTGAACACACTCGCCGGTAGTTCTGTCTATCTTCCTTATATTCTTTCCTGTCGCGATATAGAGATAGTTGTCGATTATTATGGGTGGCGTTGGCGCCGCGGCATAACCGGTACCATACTTTTGCCCCCACTTCATATTGGCCTCTTCTTTTGAGTCCACCGTCGGCCTGTCGGTCACTCCATTATTTTCATAGTTGTTTCTGAAATTCCACCATTCCAGATCCGTTGCCTCTGCTGCATTGGATACAGAGACTGTCGATAGCATGGAGAAGAGCATGGCAGCTGCTACCAAAAGTACTGTCCATTTCCTCCTTAGTGTTGCGTTCATAAAAAAACCTCTCTTTCCATTTTTACCTACCGGCATCCGTTCACTCTGCTGCAAAAACAAAAAACGGATGCAAATACAAATAAGTATTGCAGCCCGCATTCGCTGAATATATGGTTCTTACATAGGATCCTCGCTACGTAATTGCCGTCGTGTATGCAGGTCTCCTGACTCATGGATCAACATATCCATCTTCCTTCCCGGTTTCCCAGTGGATCCGCAGTTCTATGGCTGCGGCCAGATAGATACTCCTCAATTACAGTGGCGGGGTCCGTGCCGGATTTTAACCGGCTTCCCTCTTAGCGCTTTTTAAGGCGACATACACTACTTTGTTTTTCAGATTCTAATATATGTTCTGACACATGTCAAATACCATCTTCTCCAAGATGTGTGGTAAACCATATCTCCACCACATCTCCGTCAAGAACTATTATTGATGAAAATCCCGAGTCAACGATCTCTCCATTGAGAGCATACATCCACCCCGATCCCTCATAAATATCCTTCTCCCCGAGAGAGTTTTCATCCCAGCCCATACTTGAGACTCCTTTATCGTCAAGGTGCTGCTGGATATCATCGGGTATGGACCACCCCCTCAGCATTCCCGGTTTTTTAATTCGCTGCAGATAGAACCCGTATGATTTTGATCCTGTGTATTCATATCCAAATCCATTCTCTTCAAGGAACCTGGTTATGACGTAGGAGAGCTTCTCATTTCTGTGTATCACCATTGTCTGGGGACCGGCAAGGTATCCAAGGTTGATGTTCCTGGCGCTCAGAGAAATCTCAACAGCGCCGACTTCCTCTCCCTGCTGGCTGGTGTCTCCGTTTACTCCGTAGGTTCTTGTGGCAACATTTCCTTCCCTGTCCGTAACGCTTATGGTTATTGTGTTTACACCGTCATACAGTTCAAAATCGTAATTTGCCTTATTATCATCCGTCCCTGAACTGTATAATTTCACACCATTTGCATGTACATCGAAAAACTGTCTGCTTATGCTTCTGTTCTTGTAGTCCTT
>CADBRY010000129.1 GCA_902797195.1 uncultured Eubacteriales bacterium | reverse complement strand
GCCAGCCTGGCCAAGATCTCCAGCATAAGCATCGTCCCCTACCTCTACTATCAGGGGTTCCTGCTGATCGCTGTGCTGGTCTCCATATTCATTGGTAAAAACAAAAAAAGATGATCTAACGGATTCCGTAGAACCTCATGGCATTGGCCTTTGTAGCAACCGCCGCCTCCTCGTAGGATATACCTTTGATCTCAGCCACTTTGCGGCAGGTATACTCCACGTTGGGCGGCGTATTTTTCTGCCCTCTGAATGGCACGGGCGTCAGGTATGGTGAGTCGGTCTCCACTAAAAGAAAATCAAGAGGAATCTTATCCACGACCTCCACAGTCTTCCTGTTGTTTTTATATGTGACAGGCCCCGCCACGCTTATAGTCCCGCCGAGTTTGACGTATTGTTTGGCCAGTTCGGCGCTTCCGGAAAAGCAATGGAGCAGAACTCTCGCATCTCCGGTCTCCACCTTCCTGCTGCAGAATCCTGTGGTATCGGGGCGTGAAGGAAACCAGCTTTTTCTTTCATCGGAAAAAGCCCCTTCATCTTTTAATATATCCATGACTTCCTGATCTGCTTCCCTTGCGTGTATGCATATGGGCATCCTGAGTTTGTTTGCAAGGCGGATCTGCTTGCGGAACCATTGCCTTTGCACGTCCCTGGGGCTGAAGTCGTAGTGAAAATCCAGCCCGATCTCGCCGATGGCCACCACTTTTTTTCGATCGGCAAGGATCCTGATCTTCAGCAGTTCATCCTCGTCCATGACCTTCGTGTCGTGAGGATGACAGCCCACGGCAGCATAACACCATGGGAATTCTTCGGCGTGGTCGGCCGCCGCCAGAGAGCTGTCCGGGTCAAAGCCAATGTCCACTACGTAGTCAAGATCCGACTTCTCTATCTGCCTGGCCATTGCCAGCACATCATCCCGTGACATATCTGCGTTATTCAAATGAGCGTGTGAATCAAAAAGCATGGTTCCTCCTGTTGTTCCTGCGCCAATTGGTCAATATCCTTGTTCAGTATAACACACAATCTGTGTTACAATACCTCTGTAGAAAGGAAGCGCATATGAAAAGATACCGTTCATCACACATGATACGAATGGAGCACCTGAATCACCACGGCAATCTGTATGCCGGACAGGCTACCGAATGGATGATCGAAACATCCTTCATCGTCGTCTGCACCGAGTACGGAGACCCTCAGGGGCTTCTTTACAAGAATACTCACAAGTTCGATTTTTATAAGTCCGTCGACCCCGGAGACATTATCACCTATGAAGGGGTGATCGTGCGAACAGGCAGGACCAGCATTACAATTAGGGTCGGCCTTTACAACGAAAAGACGGGAGTCCTTCACGCGGAGGGTTTCACCACCTTTGTGTCCATGGGAGAGGACGGACGTCCCAAGCCCCACGGCATCGCTCTGGATGATCCCGCCGACGAAGAAGAGACCAAGTGGCGCCGGGAAGCGGAGACATTCTTTTAAAAAAGAATATCTATGATGTTATTTGCAGGTATAACTGTTGAGTTTTCTGGTTTTAGGATACATTCTAAAACAGTCTGCTAATCTTCAACATCTGTTATCTCTACTGCTGATTCTAAGAGAACATTTATCAGTTCATTGCGAGATCGATTCGTCATTGACGATAATTCCTCAAGTCGTTCTACAAGTTCTTCTTTCATTCTCACAGAGATGATTTTATATCCATCGTCTCCTTTATTTGCTTGTTTTCTTTTTATTACTATCCTTTGTGCCATATCCCTGTCCCTCATTCATTTTTTACAGAAATATTTTAGGCTAGCAATACCTTTTACGATATACTATAATTAGTAGTGTACTAATAACTACAATTTTATAGTTTATTAAATCTGCGAAATGAGGTGATAATCATGAAAGTATGTCCATCATGTGGCACAAATGCCGAAACAGCATTTTGTCCAAATTGCGGAGCTAATTTATCCTCTGTTCCGGATATAAGAAAATGTCCGAATTGTGGGGCAGAGTCAACATCAAATTTTTGTCCTGAATGCGGATGTAACTTAGTCGAACCAGTCCAGTCATATTCAGCAGAGCCTGTTCCCGAGAAGAATTTGGACAATGATCAAAACCAGGATAATGATCAGTTTATTATAAACTCAGACAGTAACGAAGATGCCTCCGTCAATGCTCATGTTGTTACGCCGAGTACTGATTCCAGTACTTCTAAGCCTCATAAATCTAAGAAAAAATTATTTATAATCATTGGTGCAATTGTTCTACTTCTCATAATTATTGGCTCTATAGCTGGCGGTGGTGATGACTCCTCATCTACTACTCCTACCGAAACTGACTCATATTACGAAGAAGAAACAACTGAGACAACAGAAGCTACAACCACCGAACCAACAACGGAAGCTCCTAAGGAAGAATTCACCACCGAGGATGACTATGAAAACGTGTCTTATGATAACCTTGCACGTAACCCTGATGATTATGAGGGCGAACTTGTACAGAACTCAGGAAGGGTTATTCAGGTGGTCGATGGAGAAACTGAAGTCAACCTACGAATTGCCACAGCCTCCGACGGTTATGATGATGTAGTTCTTGTATACTATGATCCCAGTATAGTTGACTCACGTATTTTGGAAGATGATAATGTTACCTACTATGGTAGGTCAAAAGGTCTTTATACATATGAATCAACAATGGGCGGTGAAATAACCGTTCCGCTTGTACAAATTCATAAAATCACCAGAAATTAATCCTACCACGTATATTATTAGTTTCAGACTGTTGACTTAAACGTATACTGTTTATGTCAGCAGTCTGTTTTTTGTCTGCAGGATTTCACATATCCAATTCAAACTATCGCAGAAGATCACTCGCTTTTTTTCGGTCTTGGTTGATTGTGATTACCGAGCACATATAATATAATAACGTACTTAGAGAGGCCAAGTGATAATAGCATGAAGATACGCAGATTTATACGACACTACATTCCCAGAAGTTTTCACCCGGTCCAGACGCTGGGCTGGGTCGCTTTTATTGTGCTGCTGCTTATCACCATCTGCGGATCTCTCCTCCCCTTTGGGCCGGCGCTGACCTTCACCATGAAGGTTGGGCTGCTGTTTATCTCCATCCTTATAATCGCCCTTGGAAACGTTCTGGAGCTGCAATCTCACAACCGCAGGATCCGGGCCATCGAGCCCATAGCAAAAGCCGCCCCGGGGCCGTTGATTTTTCTATTTTTGATCCACCTGATCGCAAAGGCCCACGACGGAAGCAACATCCTTCTCGAACTTCTCCTCTTCTTCGGATTTATCCTGTTCATATGCAACATCAAGTGGATATGGGATCACCTCACCATGAACAGAGAGGTAGTCACCTGCGCCGAAATGAAGGATCTTGAACGGCAGGCCGACGAGGCAGGGCTGTCCTATCTTGAGATGATGGAGAACGCTGGAACGGAAGCCTTCGGTTATATATGCGAGGAGGAGTACGACTGGGTCGACGGGATGCTGATCTTCTGCGGCAGCGGCAACAACGGCGGCGACGGGTTCGTCATTGCCAGAAAGGCAATGGAATACGGCTGCCATTCAACTGTCATCCTTCCCTGTGGCAAACCAAAGACTCCCGACGCCATTACGAATTTTGAACGCATTCTTTCTGACGCCGCCACAAGCGATGGGGACCCCGATGGTAATACCGCCATCGAAATAATTATCCCCGATGAAGATACTGATCTCACCGAGATCCTCGATGCAAAGGGCAAAGTCATTGTGGATTCAATCTTCGGTACCGGATTCCATGGGGAGCCAAGGGGCATATCAAAAAAGGCCATTGAATATATCAATGACCTTAGACATACGAATATGATCTATGCTATCGATGTTCCCAGCGGCCTTCCCGGCGACGAAGGCCCGGGCGGTCCTGACAAGCAGGACGAGGAACCCGATGCGAAGCGGCCCGTGTTCTACAACGCCGTATGCTCCGACTGCGTCATCAGCTTCCACGCCAGAAAGCCGATACATATGAATCGGGAAAGAAACATAACCGGCCACATGGGCAAAATCATCGTCGCCGATATAGGCATCACGAGAGCTCTCGACCCCTCACTGGAGTAGCTTGCCGGTAATATGCGGAATGGGATACACAAGCCAGATCGCACAGGCGTCCAACACTCAGAAGGTTGTCTTCCTGTTGAAGATCTTCTTGTATGAGTTGGAACCGATAATGAGGTTTATCCAGCCTAATCATCCTCGGGTTCAATAACGGCCGTTGCCATGATTTTTCTTAAAAACTCGATTTCCTGATGCATACGTTTCATTTCAAGTTGCATCTGTTTCAACGCGCGTTTATCTGACGTTGCATCGAAATCTCTTATCTTCGATTTCGGCAAAGGTTTGTCCGGAAAATCCTCTGGATTTTTCCCTTTTGTTACCCTGGCGACGCTCGCCATGCGATCTCTTCCAATCATTTTTGGATCATAGCCGCACTGCCTGAAAATCTCCCGGTTGGGAAGACCT
>CADBRY010000128.1 GCA_902797195.1 uncultured Eubacteriales bacterium | reverse complement strand
TTTGACATGGGTACCTCCACAGAGCTCTCTGCTGTAGTCCCCTATGCTTACCACGCGTACAGTGTCCCCGTACTTTTCGCCGAAGAGTGCGGTAGCGCCTGATTTAAAGGCGTCTTTTGCGCTCATTACCTCTGTTTGAACATCGATGAAGTGTCCGATCTTGTCGTTTACTATATCCTCAACCTTTTTGATCTCTTCCTCCGTCATAGCCTGGAAATGACTGAAGTCGAAGCGAAGTGACTCAAAGGTCACGGAGGAACCGGACTGTTTTACATGCTCACCAAGAGTCTCCTGAAGTGCCTTGTGAAGCAGATGGGTTGCCGTGTGGTTTGCAGCCGTTCTGTTTCTTCTGATCTCATCGTATCCGCAGAGAAGTTCTTCCCCTGTCCTGAATGTTCCTGTCTTCATGGTGATGTGATGAGCGAAGACATTCTGGAATTTTTCTACACGATCCACGGTGGCGCTTCCGTTGTCGTTATATACCATTCCCGTGTCGCTGGCCTGTCCGCCACCTTCCGCGTAAAATGGCGTTCTATCCATGACTATAAGGGCGCTCTCCCCTTCTTTGACCGTCTCAACAGGTTCGTTGTCCGCCATTATGGCTTTTATATTTGATTTACATGCAACCTTATCGTATCCCAGAAATTCGGTATCGCCCTCGAAGATAAAGTCCGCGGCGGCCTCGTCCCATCCTGCGCCTTCCATTTCCTGCTGCTGCTGTGAACGGGCTTTCTGCTCGTCCATTGCCTTTGCAAAACCCTCTTCGTCCACTTCAAATCCCGCTTCTGAGAGAATCTCCTTGGTAAGGTCGATGGGAAAACCGTAGGTATCGTGGAGTTTGAATGCCTTTTCTCCGTCCAGAATGGACTTCTGTGAGGATTTCAGCTCCTCCATGTACTCCTCAAGTATCTGGGTGCCCTGATCGATGGTATCGGCGAATTTATCCTCTTCCGCACTGATTACCTTATGGATGAACACCCTCATCTTCTCAAGCTGAGGATAGGCATTTCCGGAAACGTCGATGACTTTCTCACTGAGCTTGGCAAGGAAAGGCCCTTCTATGCCAAGAAGCCTTCCGTGGCGTGCCGCCCGGCGGATAAGTCTGCGAAGCACATACTCTCTGCCTTCGTTACCGGGAAGTATACCGTCGCTTATCATGAAGACCATGGATCTTAAGTGGTCGCAGATGATCCTTGAGGACACATCGGCTGAATCATTGCCGCTGTTGTATTTGATGCCGCTGATCCTTACGATCTCCTTAAGGATGTACTGGATGGTGTCCACTTCGAATATTGAATTTGTGTCCTGCATGATGCAGGCGAGTCTTTCAAGGCCAAGGCCCGTATCGATGTTGGGATGAGGAAGGTCTGTATAAGTCCCGTCCTCTTCTTTGTTGAACTGGGTGAATACCAGATTCCAGAATTCAACATATCTGTCGCATTCGCAGCCGGGTTTGCAGTCTTCTTTTCCGCATCCGTGTTCTTCCCCTCTGTCAAAATACAGCTCTGAACATGGACCGCAGGGACCGCCTGTTCCAATTTCCCAGAAGTTGTCGTCCTTTCCAAGACGAACGATCCTCTCTTCGGGAACTCCTATCATATCGTGCCACAGATCGTGAGCTTCCTCGTCTTCTTCATATATGGTGACCCACAGTTTATCAACGGGCATTTTAAGAACATTGGTGGAAAAATCCCAGGCCCAGGTGATCGCTTCTTTCTTGAAATAATCACCGAAGGAGAAGTTTCCGAGCATCTCAAAGAAGGTACCGTGTCTGTCCGTATATCCAACGTTTTCTATGTCCCCGGTCCTTATGCACTTCTGGCAGGTGGTCATCCTCTTTGAGGGAGGAGTCTCAAGCCCTGCAAAATACGGCTTGAGAGGTGCCATTCCGGCATTTATAAGGAGCAGACTTTTGTCGTTTTCAGGGATGAGAGAAAAGCTTTCTCTTCTAAAATGTCCTTGTTCTTCAAAATAACTTAAAAATTTCTCGCGAATGGTGTTAAGACCCAGTTTTTCCATCTGATGTACTTCCTCCTGTAAACATATAGAAGAAGTATATCATCTTTTCTCTTATTTTTCCATACCGCAGGGAAAGGCTTCCTCCGAGGCCGATCGATCAAAGGCAACGGAGGCGTAAAGCCTGTATCCTCCGGAGAAATTGCTGCAGTCGAAGCCATTTTGGGCAAGTATCCTACAGGCAATATAGCTTCTCAGCCCGCTCTGACACATGACGTAGACGGGTTTGGATGGATCAAGTTCACCTATACTTTCTCTGAGTTCGTCGACCTGTATGTTTATAAAGCCGTCCACATGGCCTTTTTTATATTCCTCAGGCGTACGTGTATCAAGCAGGGTCACTCCTTCGTCCTTACTAAGAGACTCAAGATCCTCATAAAAGAACTGTTTCATAAGGCCTTTTTCGATGTTTTCAACCATGAACCCTGCCATGTTTACAGGATCCTTGGCCGAAGAATAAGGAGGAGCGTATGCCAGATCAAGCTCCTTGAGTTTTGAAGCGGGAATACCGGCGTACATGGCAGTTGCGATAACATCTATCCTCTTGTCAACTCCTTCGTGACCGACGATCTGAGCTCCGAGGATCTTATCCGATACAGGGTCGAATATGAGTTTCACAGTCATGACCTTGCCTCCCGGGTAATATCCCGCGTGACTCAATGGAGAAAGATATATTTTTTCGTATTCAAGTCCTTCGGCGACAGCAGTTTTTTCGTTTATTCCCGTACTTGCTATAGTCATATCAAACAGTTTGATCACCGAGGATCCTTGAGATCCGGGATATGAACTGTCAAGGCCGCATATGTTGTCAGCCGCTATCCTTCCCTGCCTGTTTGCGGGACCCGCAAGGGATATGAGTGCATCCGAACCTGTGGTGAACTGTTTTACCTGAACAGCGTCTCCAACGGCATAGATATCCTCGTTGGATGTTCTCATATGATCATCCACCAGTATGCTTCCCTTTATACCCGTCTCAAGACCAGCCTCTTTGGCTAAAGTCGTTTCGGGAGCAACTCCGATAGCCATTATGGCCATGTCAGTGTCTATGCTTCTTCCGCTGTTAAGCTCTGCTCTAAGCTTTCCAATGCCTTCTTTGTTTTCAGCAAGAGAGACTACAGAGTCGCCAAGGATAAGATCTATCCCCGCCTCACGTATCCTGTTATGGATAAAAGATGCCATTTCCCTGTCAAGGGGCTTCATGACCTGATCAGGTCTTTGGATGAGGGTGACTTTAATGCCCGCTTCCAAAAGATTCTCAGCAAGTTCAAGGCCAATGAAGCCTCCTCCTGAGATCAGAGCAGAAGCCGGTTTTTCGTCGGTCACGGCCTGCCTGATCCTGTATGTATCCTCCACGGTCCTGAGGGAGTATACTTGTCCAAGATCACTGCCGGGGATCTGAGGAACAACAGGTCTTGCACCCGGAGAGAGAAGGAGTTTGTCATAGGGTTCTTCCCATTGCTTCCCCGTGGTAAGATCGCAGACCGTCACGGTTTTTGACGAAGGATCTATTGCCTTTACTTCATGAAGAACATTCATTTTGATCCTGAATCTCTCGTAAAAACTCTTTGGAGTCTGCAAAGTCAACTCTTCTTTGTTCTTTATCACTCCACCTATGTAATAAGGCAGTCCGCAGTTGGCATAGGATATGAACCCGGATCTTTCAAAGACAACGATATCCGCATGTTCATCCAGTCTCCTTATCCTTGCCGCAGCGGTGGCTCCCCCTGCAACTCCGCCTACGATCACGATTTTTTGTGTATTTTTGTTCCCGGTCATAATGCACCTCCAAAGTTACTTTCCTATATGTAAATACCCTTTTCCGGATATATGATAGCAATCAAAAAGACCCCGATACCGTAATAATGTCACATATCGGGATCTTTATTTCATTTGAAACCTGTTTCTAAGGCCTGCGCTTGGGCATGGTGTGTATGGATCCTCCGAGAGCATCCTCGATGGCCTCGGTTATTGCCTCGTTGTATGTGGGATGTGCCCGGACGCCTTTGAGCATCTGGGCTGCGGTCATATCATTTACGATGGCTGTTGTGAATTCGCCGATCATATCCGTGGCTCTTGCGCACATCATCTGAGCTCCAAGTATCTTCTTCGAAGCATTGTCAATGACCACTTTGATGAATCCCCTCTCCTCTTTTGTTATCAGGGATTTGCCGTTGGCGCTCATGATGAATTTGCCCGTTATGACATCGTACCCGTTGTCCTTGGCGTCCACTTCCGTCATGCCTACGGAAGCGATCTCTGGACTTGTGTAGACGCACCCGGGAATGACTTTAAGATCCAAAGACGAGTGGTTTTCGTCCTCTCCCGGTCCATGTATCATGTGTTCCACTGCCCTAAGACCCTGAGCTGAAGCGGCGTGGGCAAGCTGGATGCCTCCCGCCACATCGCCGATGGCGTATACTCCCGGCAAGCCGGTCATCATGTTTTCGTCGGTCTTTATGAATTTTCCTTCAAAGGCAACGCCATCATCTTTAAGATCTTCTGCAAGCAGATCCTCTGTTTCAGGAGTCCTTCCCGCAGCACAGAGAATATACTGGCCTGAAGCGGTCTGCTCCTTGTCTTTTTCAACATAGACGCATGAGACAGTCTCTGCGACCTCTTGAGATGTATCTTCCTTTATCTCCTTGACCTGAGCGGAAGTGTGGATATCCACGCCCCTTTTCTTGAGGATCATCTTAAGATTCTGGGAGATCTCCTTATCGAAGTTGTCCAGGATCTTTGGAAGGGCCTCGATAATGGTGACCTTGGTCCCAAGAGCTGAAAAAGCAGTTGCAAATTCAACCCCTATGACTCCTCCGCCTATGATCACAAGGCTTTCGGGAAGCTCTTCAAGAGCAAAAAGTCCGTCGCTTGTAAGGACTTTGGGATGATCTATTCCGGGAACAGGTATCCTTGCAGGTTTCGACCCTGAAGCGAGAATGACTTTGTCGCTTTCTATGATCTTCTCGCCGTCTACTTCCACCCTGTTCTTCCCATCTGAAGGTGCAAGGAGTTTTCCGGTTCCCTGGATCACGTCTATCTTGTTTGCTTTTAAAAGACCTTCCACTCCCGATACCAGAGCGTCCACAGTTTCCTGCTTGTATTTCAGGACCCCGGGATAATCTATGGAGACCTTGTCCACAATGATCCCGCAGGCTTCTGAATTAAGAGCCTGAAGATAAGTATCCGATGCGTGGATCATTGCCTTTGCGGGAATACATCCCCTGTTAAGACAGGTGCCTCCAAGTCTGCCCTTTTCTATGAGGGCTGTGCTCAGCCCCGACTGCGCCGCCTTGATGGCAGCAACATATCCGCCGGGGCCTCCGCCTATTATCGTCAAATCATACATAATCGTCATATTCTCCTGCTATTCTTCTGTGAATCTGAGCACCGGATGTCTGGCAGCCCCCACTTCATCGAGCCTTCCAACGGGAGTCGTTTCAGGGGCTCTGTGAAGTGCTTCAGGATCGGAATATGCCTTTTCATACAGGGAAAGGAACACATCGATGGCCCAGTCCAGGGTCTCTCTGGATTCGGTCTCCGTAGGCTCTACCATGAGAGCTTCGTGGACAGTCAGAGGGAAGTACATCGTTGGGGGATGTATCCCGTGATCCAGCAGCCCTTTTGCTATATCCATGGCGGACACTCCCGTTTCCTTGAGAAGACGGGACAGATCCATAACGAATTCATGCATGCAGATCTTCGTATCGAATGCAATGTCGTACTTGTCTCTCAGTTTAGCCATCATGTAGTTGGCGTTGAGCACGGCATTTTCACTGGCGTTTCTGATGCCCTCGGCTCCCAGTGTTTTAATATATGTGAGAGCTTTTACCACAACAAGGAAGTTGCCGTAGAAGTTTTTCATCTCACCGAGACTCTTTTCCGGTTTGACCAGATGAAGAGCTCCATCCTCTCCTTTTCTGACCACTTTTCCGGGAAGGAATCCTGCCAGGTGCTCCTTGCATCCTACGGGACCCGCACCGGGGCCTCCGCCTCCGTGAGGCGTTGAGAATGTTTTATGAAGGTTCAGGTGTACGCAGTCGAAGCCCATGTCTCCGGGTCTTGCGATTCCCATTATGGCATTAAGGTTTGCTCCGTCGTAGTAGACCTGGCCGCCGCAGCTGTGGATGATGTCCGTGATCTCCAGTATATTGGGATCGAAGAGCCCTGCAGTATTTGGATTTGTAAGCATGAGACCCGCTATCTCTTTTCCCTCTTCGCTTTCGCAGAGCTGACGGAGTTTATCAACATCAACACAGCCCGACTGGTCGGAATCCACGTTTATAACCGACATTCCCGCCATTACGGCGCTTGCCGGGTTGGTTCCGTGGGCGGAATCGGGAACGATGATCTTGGTTCTCTGGGTGTCCCCATTGGCAAGATGGTATGCCTTGATCAAAAGAAGTCCCGTGAACTCACCGTGGGCTCCCGCCGCAGGCTGGAATGTAAAAGCATCCATGCCTGTGATCTCGTTAAGGGCCTTTTCCCCTTCTTCAAGGACCTGAAGACAGCCCTGGACCGTATGTTCAGGCTGAAGAGGATGAATGGCTGTGAATCCTGCAAGAGCTGCGGTCTTCTCATTTACCCTGGGGTTGTACTTCATGGTACAGGATCCCAGAGGATAGAATCCATCGTTTACTCCGTGAGCCTTTCTTGAAAGCTCTGAGTAATGTCTTGAGATATCCACTTCAGACACCTGGGGAAGCTTGGGAGCTTCTTCTCTAAGGTGTGCCTTATCAGGTGTGTATTCTTCCACATCGCACTTGGGAAGGAGCTGACATCCGCGGCCTTTTCGGCTCTTTTCATAGATAAGCATCAGCACACCTCCTTTATGATCTCGATAGCTTCGTCAATGTCTTCTTTGCTGTTCATTTCCGTACAGCACCAGAGTATTCTATTTTTGTCCAAAGGCAACCCGCCAAGGATGCCCTTCTCTTCAAGGGCTTCAAGTATCACGGCCGTATCCTTATCCGATTCTGTGACAAACTCGTTGAAGAAGTCATCGGAGATCACTTTAAAGCCCAGTCCTGAAAGTTCCCCGGCCATGTAGTGAGCCTTTGAAGCGGAAAGTGAAGCGGCCTGCTTAAGTCCCTCACTTCCCATTGAGGAAAGGTATACACCTACCGCCAGAGCACAAAGTGCCTGGTTGGAGCAGATGTTGCTGGAAGCCTTTTCTCTTCTGATATGCTGTTCTCTTGCCTGAAGAGTAAGCACATATCCTTTTTTTCCTTCCCCGTCCACGGTCTGACCGACAATTCTTCCGGGAAGTTTTCTCTTCATGGCGTCCGTTGAAGCCATGAATCCAAGGTACGGTCCGCCAAAAGCCAATGGAAGACCAAGAGGCTGTCCGTCGCCTATGGCAACATCGGCACCGTATTCTGCGGGGGATTTGATAAGCCCCAGAGAAAATGGATTGACCGACATGATGAACTTTGCCTTTACATCATGGGCGGCCTCCCCTATTTTTGCCGCATCCTCAAGATTTCCGTAGTAGTTTGGATGCTGGATCAGAACACAGGCGGTTGAATCGTCCAAAGCTTCTTTAAGTGCATCCATATCCGTACGGCAGTCCTTGGCAGGAACTGTCACAAGTTCCATTTCGTTTCCGTAGCAGTAGGTCCTGACAGTTTCGATCACTCCCGGATCTACGGCTTCTGAAACTACCGCTTTGTTCTTTTTCCGTTCTCTGCACATGGCCACGGCTTCACCGGCTGCAGTTGCTCCGTCGTATACGGAAGCATTTGAAACATCCATTCCGGTGAGTTCGCAGATACCTGTCTGGTACTCGAATATGGACTGGAGCACACCCTGGCTTATTTCAGCCTGATATGGTGTGTAGGCCGTCTGGAGGGTCTCCTTGGACAGGACGCTTTCCACCATGGATGGTATGTAATGATTGTATGCTCCGGCTCCCCGGAAAATGGATCTGAAGGCAGTGTTCTTTGAAGCTGTTTTTTCCATCTCCTTCAGGACCTCCATCTCCGACATGCCGTCGGGGAGGTTCAGCTTTTCTTTCAGCCTGACATTGTCAGGTACCATGGAGAACATCTCATCCATGGATGAAAGGCCTGCCTCTTTGAGAAGCTCTAACTGCTCCTCTCTTGTGTCAGGTACATAGGTTCCCATATTTCCTCCTGTTTTAAAGGTATAAGGATCGGCTTTTATTCCTGTTCGCTTTCAACAAAAGCTTCATACTCTTCGGCTGTCATGAAATCGCTGTGCTCAGTGACTCCTTCAACCTTGATGAACCATGCGTCGTATGCTGATTCGTTGATTTTCTCAGGTGAGTCCATAAGCTCCTCGTTGATCTCACATACTGTTCCCGTTACCGGCGAATAAATGTCGGAAACTGCCTTTACAGATTCAACATCGGCAAATACTGTATCCATCTCGACCTGGTCGCCTTCTTCCGGCAGATTGATGAATACAATGTCTCCCAGGGCATCCTGAGCATAGTCGGTAATTCCGATTGTGGCTGTGTCGCCCTCAAGCAGTACCCATTCGTGTGTCTTTGTGTAGGAAAGATCTGTTCTGAATTCCATGGTGTTATCTCCTTTTTTTATGATTATTGAATGATAATAAATAACTTATTTTTTAGTGTAGAAAGGAAGTTTGATCACTTCGCATTCAACCATACGTCCTCTTACGTCCACGTTGAGTTTTGTTCCTATCTGAGAGTATTCCTTTGGGACTCTCGCCATAGCGATAGGTTTATCAAAACACGGACACTTGGTGCCGGATGTGGACATTCCGATCTTTTTGCCATCGGCATCGTAAACATCCTGATGCTCTCTGACTATTCCTCTTCCTGTCACCTCCATGCCCACTCTTACGAAATCAGGCTCTCCCGCAGATTCCATGGCTGCTTTTCCGATAAAGTCGTCTTTTTTCATCTTTACCGCAAAGCCAAGTCCTGCTTCAAGAGGAGATATCTCTTCGTCCATCTCGTGTCCGTAAAGAGGCATTCCTGCTTCCATTCTCAGAGTGTCTCTGGCTCCAAGTCCGCAGGGGATGAGTCCGAATTCTTCTCCTGCCTCAAGAAGTGCATTCCATACTTCCTCGGCTTTGTCCGAAGGAAGGTAGATCTCCACTCCGTCCTCACCTGTGTAACCTGTGGTGGATACCATGCAGGGAACTCCTGCAACCTCAGCATCTACAGCCACATGGTAGTATTTTTCCGGAAGGGATCCTTCAGAAGAAATTTTTTTCATCACTTCCATTGCCTTTGGACCCTGAACCGCTATCTGACCGTAACTGTCAGAGGCATCGGTAAAGTCCACATCCCCTTCAAGATGATCTTCTATCCAGCGGGCGTCCTTGTCCTTGTTTGCCGCATTGACAACGAGGAAGTATTCCTCTTCACCGATCTTATACACGATGAGGTCGTCCACGGTGCCGCCCTTATCGTTGCACATTGGGCTGTACCGTGCCTGACCCACGGTCATGTTGGTAAAATCATTGGTCAGTATCATATTGAGATTTGCAAGGGCATCCGGACCTTTCAGTATGATCTCTCCCATGTGAGAAACATCGAATATACCCACGTCCCGGCGGACCGCCATATGCTCTTTTATGACTCCCGTTCCGTACTGGACGGGGAGAAGGAATCCGGCAAAGGGTACGATCTTGCCACCTGCTTTTTTGTGGGCCTCGTAAAGGGGCGTTTTTCTTTCTTCACACATAACTCTCAACCTTTCTTGTCAACCACAAAACCTTGTTATTTTATCTTTCTGGCTTCGATATAGTAGCGCTTATCCTCCGCATGTCCCATGGAGAAGGTCTTCCTTGGGAGAGGACCGTCGGCTACGATGGACTTGAACAGATCGTTCTTGTCCATGGCAGGAAGAAGGAATGCGATGCATCCATCTTTCTTGCCAAGCTCTATGGTCACTTCGTCACCGTGTACATAATCTATGCGTCCGCCCTTTTCTTTGAGATACTCGTCAAGGAAACCCTGAAGGGTACCGACTTCAAGTTGCGCCTTGGGTTCGGGGATGCAGATGGTTCCTTCACCCTTTGCCCATGCATATCTGATGAGATGAGCACCCTCGGGACAGCCGTCACTGCATGTCTCGCAGCCCTGCTCAAGCTCACATGTGCCCGGGAATGCAGCCTTAAGATCATTAAGGAGAGATTCCGCGTCAACGTCGAAGAGCACTCTGTGGATGGGCTCGAATTCAAGGGCTTCATCGTAGAGATTCACTACCTCAACGAGGGCATATCTTGAAAGAAGCGTATTCTCTGATCCCGGGCCTGCATTTGCCTTTTCCTCTTCGTAGTGGGCTTTCGCCG
>CADBRY010000127.1 GCA_902797195.1 uncultured Eubacteriales bacterium | reverse complement strand
GGAGGCGGTAGCGCCGGCATCAGGAGAATGAGGATTCAGTGTGTCTAGCGTTCCCTCTGCTTCGGTAAGCAAAACAGTTTCCTTCAAAGCATCGATATCATTGTATATGAAGTTCCCATTATTTGATTCATATCCAACGACATAAGTTTTGCCGGTAGTCCCGCTTACCGTGCAGTTTCCCTTTTCATCAACGGTCACTGTTGCGGTGATTGTGTCTATGAATATCGGCATGGGACCCGTTACTGCATCCAGCTTGTCCTCAGGCTGCAGATCGTCCTTGGCTATCTCCTTCATTGCGATCGTATAGCTTCCTGCGCCGGGCAGTGTCACCTTCTGAGGCTCATCACCCGGGTTGAAGGTAAGAATCTTGGGATCCATGCCATTTCCTGAGACTGTAACAGTTTGAGGCCCCTTTATAACATCCTCCCACTTTCCGTCGGTGAAGATCCTGTAGCTCAAGCCTACATAAATGTCCGTGGATGCGGCTGAGGGCTTATGGGTATTTGTCACTTTGAAGCCGCTCTGTGCATCACCACTGATCTCCCCAAGTGTATAACCTTCGATCTCAGACTCCCCTACTCCAAAGGATCTTTCCTCCCCATCCTTATCATACATGGGGACGTCCTTCCAGGTGACGGTATATGTATTGTTTCCGTTGTCTTTTACCTGGGGAGCCGGATCGGTTATTTTGATATCATTGGTTGAGTCCGATGTTGTGTATGACAATGCGACAGCATTTTTAAAAGCTTCCGTATTCGGACGTATGCCGTCTTTGTTGTTCTCGTCGTTCCATGTCTTAGTCAATGTGATGTCCATGGTCTTATCGGCTATGGTCTCATAGGTCACCGTTGGCTTTCCATACACATCGAATATTGCGCCCTCTACAGGATCTCCCACATCATCCACTTTGTTGATGGTGAATCCACCGGCCGCGTAGGCAGAGGCTGCAGTGAGCATGCATGCGGCAGCAATTATGAGGGCGAGCAGCACTTTGTTTGCGGTTTGGGCTCCGGCACTTTCGCCGGCGCTTACGCCATCAGCCAGTCTTCTTCTGATGAGCAAAGACAACCCAAGGGCGGATAAGAGCAGAAGAACGCTCAAAGGAAGCAGATTCACCCTGTCTCCGGTGCCCGGGGTCTTACCTTTTTTACCCGGGGTAATGCTCTCCCTGGGATTTATAAACTTGACGCTGCCGGCCTTAAGGTCAGTCACCTTTTCGCTTTCGGTACCGCGTCTGTATCCTTCCGGGACTTTGGTCTCCACAATCCTTATGGTCCCCTCTGTCCAGGCGGCGGGAAGAGTTGCCTTTCCATTGGCGTCGGATCTGAATCCGCTGCCGAGAAGGATCCAGTTTTCTTCTTTCAGCGCGTTGGTCACGTCGGCGTATTTTAACGGGGCGCCTTCTTCATTCGTTGTTATCCTCGTCCCGTCGGGATAGGTCAGCGTGTACAGCACGCCCTCTTTTGGGATGTTGTCTTCTTCAGCCGCAAAAGAGGTAAGGCTGAATCCCGTGACAAGCACCATGGAAAGTGCGATCAATATTATTCTTGTTATTCTCTTTGGTATTTTTCTCATAGGCTGATGATATCGCTTTTTGAGGAGAGTTTACAGGGGTTTGTCGTTTTTTGTGTGAGGTTTGTTTTCTCAAAGGCAAGGCGTGGGTAGTCGTCTTCTTCCACGTATATGGTTCCGCAGTGAGCAAAGCCAAGTTTGCTCAGCAGGCGCTGCATGACTTTGTTGTCTCCGTGGGTATCTATTCGCAGGTGGCCACACTGTTCAAAGGCCCAGTTGATGCAAAATGCGCCGATGCCTTTTTCCGATCCATCCGCCGCTATTCGGTGGATCACGCCGTAGGGGCTGTCGTCGGTCCACGCACCGTCTGTGATCTCAGCATAGGTCGGTTCGATATCTTTGCCGGCTATATAATAAAAAGTGCCGATGACTTCTCCGGCATCGTTTTCGCAAACGTAACTGTTTCCTTCTTCGATGTCCTTGTGGATCCGTTCACCGGGAGGCCAGTTTGTGGGTCCCCATTGGTTGGGGTTTCCGGTTTTGGCCATCTGCTCTCTGGCATAAACGTAGATCTGCATCATACGTTGGAAATCGTGTTCCGTTGACTTTCTAACTCTCATTTCAAATCACCCACAACATC
>CADBRY010000126.1 GCA_902797195.1 uncultured Eubacteriales bacterium | reverse complement strand
TCGGTCGAGAACAAAGGCCTCTTTTCCATCCAGCATAAGTACGGCGTTTATTCCCGCCATAAGTCCCTGGGCTGCAGCCTCCTCGTATCCCGAACTGCCGTTGAACTGGCCGGCGCAGAACAGGCCCCGGATCTCCCTGCTTTCAAGGGAGGTCTTGATGGCAAGGGGATCGATGCAGTCGTACTCTATGGCGTAGGCAGGCCTCACTATCTCAAGGTTTTCAAGGCCTTCGATGCTCCTGTAGAAGTCTCCCTGAACATCTTCGGGAAGGCTGGATGACATCCCCTGGATATATACTTCGTCGGTAGTCAGCCCCTCAGGTTCAATGAAAAGCTGGTGTCTCTGTCTGTCGGGGAATCTGTTGATTTTATCCTCAATGGAAGGACAGTACCTTGGTCCTATCCCCTCGATCTGCCCGCCAAAAAGTGCCGACCGGTGTGAGTTTTCCCTTATTATTTCATGGGTCTTTTCGTTGGTATATGTGAGCCAGCAGCTTATCTGATCTCTGGTTAGTTCCTCATTCATAAAAGAAAATGGAACTATAACAGGATCCCCATCCTGGCGGATCATCTTATCGGTATCAAGACTTCTTCCAAGGGCTCTCGCCGGCGTTCCCGTCTTGAAGCGGCGCATTGGAAATCCGTATTCCTTAAGCTTTTCCGCAAGCATGGTGGATGGGGCCATGCCGTTGGGTCCGCTCTCGTAAACGCTGTCTCCTATGAAGATCTTACCTCCCAGAAATGTTCCCGTTGCAAGGATGACGGCTTGGGCTTCGTACACCGCTCCCGTGCGAAGAACAACACCTTTTACTCTGCCATCTTCTATCTTTAGATCCACCGCCTCACCCTGTCTCAGGTCGAGGTTTCTCTCTTCTTCCAGAGTCTTTTTCATCTCCCGGTGGTAGGCATTTTTATCCGCCTGCGCTCTCAGGGAATGGACCGCAGGACCCTTTGCCGTATTCAGCATACGGCTCTGGATGAAGGTCTTGTCGATATTCAGTCCCATCTGGCCGCCCAAAGCGTCGATTTCCCTTACAAGATGGCCCTTTCCCGTGCCTCCAATGGAAGGATTGCAGGCCATCATGGCCACGGCTTCAAGTGTTATAGAAAGCATCAAAGTCTTCTTGCCCATGCGTGCGGCAGCAAGGCCAGCCTCGCATCCCGCATGTCCTGCGCCTATGACTATGATGTCGTATTGTCCCATCAGGTATTCCATTTATCCTCACTTCCCAAGGCAGAACCTTGAAAAAACTTCCTTCAAAACGTCATCGGAAACCGTTTCTCCGATTATCTCTCCCAGATCATCGTAGGCGGATCTGGCATCAACTTCGATTATATCCAGAGGCTGTTTGGCCGCTGCCATTGCCTTTCCGCGAAGAACGTCTTCTCTGGCCTGACGCAGCAGCTGTATGTGCCTCACGTTGCTGACAAAGAAAGCCTCCTTCTGGCGGATCCTGCCGCCGTAGACCATCTCTTCGATAATGTCCTCAATTTCTCCAAGGCCCTTGCCATCCTTCATGGAGGTGTGGACTATCCTGCAGGATGGATGGTGGGCTTTCACGTCCTCTTCACTGACCACATTTTCAAGGTCGGATTTGTTTATAACAACCAGGGTGGGTTTTTCTATTCTCTCTCTGAGAAGTTTCACATCCTCGTCGCTAAGATTTCTGCTTCCGTCGATGACCAGGATTATAAAGTCCGCGTCCTGAAATGCCCTGCGGCTTCTCTCTATCCCCAGGATCTCCACCTTGTCATCGGTGTCATGGATGCCTGCGGTGTCCACCAGTACCACGGGGATGTCCCTTATGGTGGCAGACTCTTCAATGGTGTCTCTTGTGGTGCCGGGGATCTCCGTGACTATGGCCCTGTTTTCCTTAAGAATTGCGTTCATCAGGGAGGACTTTCCCACGTTGGGACGGCCTGCGATGGCTATGCGAAGTCCCTCTCTGATCATCCTTCCGGTCCTTGAATTTTCAAGGATCTCGCCAATCATATCGCCTATTAGCGATAGTTTTTTCTCGGTCGTTTTCAGTGTAATTTCCTCGATGTCCTCCTCGGGGTAATCGATGTTCACCGCCATCTCCACAAGAAGGTCCAAAAGCTCTTTTCTTATCCTTCCCACCTGGCGGGAAAGTTCTCCGTCAAGCTGGGCGATGGCCATGTCGTATCCGCTGTCGGACCGGGCCTTGATCATGTCTATGACCGCCTCCGCCTGAGTAAGGTCTATGCGCCCGTTCAAAAAAGCCCGCTTGGTAAACTCACCCGGCTCCGCAAGGCGGGCTCCGTTTTCCAGTGCCACCGCCAAAGTGTTCTTAAGAGCGATAAGGCTTCCGTGACAGTAGATCTCCACAACGTCTTCGGCGGTATAACTTCTGGGTCCCTTAAAATACACCGCCATGGACTCATCGATCACATGGCCGGTCGAAGGGTCGACGATGTGGCCGTATCTCATCAGCCTCTCGGGGACGGAGTTTCCGTCCTCTCTTCGGGCCTTTTCCCCCGCTTCTTCCCGGGAGCCGCTTTTGAAGATTTTTTCAAGCAAAGGCAACGCATCTTTTCCGCTTATGCGCACCACTCCTATTCCCGCTTCTCCATATGCAGTTGCGATTGCAGCTATAGTGTCTTCCATTTTTCGTTGCCTTTACATTCCATGTTTCCGTTGCCTTTACATCCAGCAGATATCTGCCCCGTCATTGACAAAAGAGCCCGCTGCGGCGGGCTCTGGTATTCTTATTTTTTCTTTTCGATTATAACCTTACGGTATGGCTCGTCTCCTTCACTTCGGGTCACAACGTCGGGATGAGACTGAAGTGTTGAGTGAATGACCTTTCTTTCGTAGGGATTCATAGGCTCAAGGCGGACATATTTGCCGGTTCTGACAACCTTGCTCGCCAGTCTGTTTGCCAGCTGCTCCAGCGTTCTCTGTCTCTTGGAGCGATAGTTCTCCGCATCCAGAACAACCTTGACATATTCATCCTTGCCTTTGTTGGCCACGAGACTGGTGAGGTACTGGACCGCATCGAGAGTCTGTCCTCTCTTGCCGATTATGGTCCTTGCATCATCTCCGCTCATCTCAATATATACTGCGTTTTCTCCGGCTCTTGCCTGAAAATCAAGGGTTAGTCCCATTTTCCCCGTTACTTCCTTAAGGAAGGTAAGGGCTTCGTGATCTTCCACCAGGGGAAGGCTGTCCTTGTCCACTCCCTCAAGAGCGATGTTCTCCGCCGCTCTGTATTCTGTTTTCTCAGCGGGAGCGCTTTCCTTTTTCTTTTCTTTTTTCTTAGGCTTTTTTGGGGCCTTCTTTTCTTTCTTTTCTTCTTTTTCTGCCTGTTTTTCAGTTTCGGAGACCTTAGCTTCAACTCTTACCTTGGCAAGTTTGGCACCCAGTCCGAAGAAGCCCTTTGATGGCTCTTCCAGCACTGTTATCTCAACCTGATCCTCTGTGAGTTTCATCTCCTGAAGGGCGTAGTTTACAGCTTCTTCAACGCTGGAGCCCCATTTTTCAACTGTTGCCATTGTTTATCCTCCAAATGCCGGACTACTGCTGAGCCAGCTTCTTTTCAAGTTTCGCTCTCATCTTTCTCTCTTCCGATTCTCTCTTCATCTTGTTTCTTATGGAAGACATGTGGATGTTGAAGAAAATCTGTATCACCTGGCTGACTGCCCAGTAAAGAGCAAGTCCTGATGGGAATGATCTTGCCATCCAGAGAATCATAAGAGGAAATACATACTGCATCATCTTGGTCATTCCTGCCATCTGATTGGCTCCCGCGGGTGTTTCCGTAAGAGCTCTGTTCATCGTAAATGAGAAGAATGTGGCCACGCCTGCAATTATTGGAAGGATCCACAGGTCAGGCTGGCTCAGATCCTTGATCCAGAGAAATGATTCGTGAAATGCGAAGATCATGTTGTCATTTTCCATATATCTCATTGGGTTTCTGAGAAGGGCAAAAAGACCCATGATTATCGGCATCTGAATAAGCATCGGAAGACATCCGCCCATGGGGCTGAATTTCTCTTCCTTCTGAAGCTCCGCCATCTTGATGTTCATCATCTCACGGTCGTTGGCGTACTTATTCTGGATTTCCTGGATTTTGGGCTGCATCTCCTGCATCCTTGCAGTTGATTTTATCTGCTTGATATACAGGGGATAGAGACAGACTTTTACGATAACAGTAAATATGATAATAGTGATCCCGTAGTGCCCCACGAAACCATACAGCAGGTCAAGAAGCTTACCAAGAGGTGCTGCTATTATACCTAGCACTGTGTACATAAACTGTTTTCCTCCTATTTTAAGGGATCGTATCCTCCCGGATTAAAAGGATGACATCTGAGTATCCTTCTTATCCCAAGGTAACTTCCCTTAAAAAAACCATACTTTTCAAGTGCCTGAATGAAATATGTGGAGCATGTGGGATAGAATCTGCATGTTGGCGGGAACATGGGTGAGATTACCTTCTGATAGAATTTTATTATCAATATCAAGGGATATTTCATCTCATCACCCTCATCCTCTAAATGAGCTTCGCCTTTTTAAGACTTTTCTCAAAGGATTTCCTTACATCTTCATACTTCCTGCCGTTTATGGTGTTTCTTGCAATCAGTATGATGTCGTAACCTTCAGGTATTCTCTCTTCGTAATATCTGAAGCTTTCCTTCATAAGCCTCTTTGCTCTGTTCCTCTGAACGCTGTTTCCAACCTTCTTGCTGGCCAGAAAGGCCCTTCTATTATATGAAAGTCCATTTTTGAGGTAGATCAACACTATATATCTGTCTCTAATAGAGTTTCCTTTGCCGTAAAGCCTACCAAACTCTTTTTTACCTCTCAGTACTTCCTTCTTAAGCATATTTCATTCAATACAAAAAGACCACGCCTGCGGTCCTTATGCTGACAGAACTTTTCTACCTTTTCTTCTTCTTCTCTTAAGCAGATTTCTGCCGTTTCTTGTCTTCATTCTTTTTCTGAAGCCGTGTTCTTTTTTTCTCTGCCTTTTTTTAGGCTGATAAGTCATCTTCATTTTGGCTGTTCCTCCTGTTTTTTTATAGTGGCATACATCTCAATTTCAATCTATGCGCATTAGCCTGTATATTATATAGTCATAAAAAATCAGTGTCAATTTATTTTAAAGGCAATAAAGGCATTTTGAGACCATTTTGGTTGCCTTTCCATCCCATTATCATATGAAACCCCTATATATTGGTGATGGTGTGAATTATATGCACAACTTTATCCACAATCTGTGGATAAATATCTCTTCGATTTATATTTCAAGCTTTTTTGGTCCACAAATACCTGTGGATGAATTCATTTTTATTTACTCTTAATCAGGTTTTTGTTATTATATCAATGCTATGAAGGTAACTATAGATCAATCCAGATGGGCAGAGGTGATGTCCATTTTAAAAAAGAATATACCTGAGGTAAGTTTCAAAACATGGATAGTACCTATCAGGCCTATTTACAGGGACGATGAAAAACGCGTCCTTGCTTTAGCTTGCAGCGATCAATTCAAGGCAGGCCTTATTAAAACCCGTTACCTTAAAGAAATAGAAAGCGCCTTATCCCAGGTTTTAAAGAAGGATTACAAGGTCAATATTTCTTACAGCACCGATGAAGATATCAACGAGATGCTGTCGGAAGTAGGCTCGGGAAAGGAAAAAAAGCTTATCCCAAAATCCGAAGATAGATCGGGAGATGAATATTTTCTCAATCCAAAATACACATTCGATAACTATATTGTGGGATCCAACAATAACTATGCCCATGCGGTAAGCCTTGCAATCGCAGAATCTCCCGCAGAAGTATACAACCCTCTTTTTATTTACGGAGGATCGGGGCTTGGCAAGACTCACCTGATGCATGCAATAGGTAATTACATACTTAAACATCATCCGGAACTTAAAGTCCTCTATGTTTCTTCGGAAATGTTTACAAATGAACTTATACAGGCTTTAAACGATCCAAATAACTCAAACAGAAGAATAAACTTCTTTAAAGAAAAATACAGGGGAGTGGATGTACTGTTAATAGACGATATACAATTTATCGAGGGCAAAGAGGCAACTCAGGAGGAATTGTTCCATACATTCAATACTCTCTATGAATTCCAAAAACAGATAGTTCTTTCATCGGACAGGCATCCATCCAAGCTTACAAGTCTTGATGAAAGGCTTAAATCAAGGTTCCAGTGGAACATAGTGGCAGACGTTCAGCCACCTGATTTTGAAACGAGAGTAGCCATACTCAGGCAGATGGCGGAGCAGGAGAATATGCTCATAGACGATGATCTGCTGCAGGTAATAGACCTTCTGGCGGAGAAAATCAAATTCAATATAAGAGATCTTGAAAGTTCTCTCACAAGGCTCAAAAGCTATTCACAGTTCATGCCGGGGAATCCAAAGATAACCGTTGCCTTTGCAAAACAGACTCTCACAGATGTATTCAATGCGAAGGATTCCACAATAAACTGCGAAAAAATAAAGAATGTGGTCTGCAAAAAATACAATATCAAACTTACGGACCTCGAATCATCAAAGAGGAAGAGGGAGTTCACTCATCCAAGACAGGTGGCAATGTATCTTTGCAGAGAGATGACGGATCAGTCCCTGCCTCAGATAGGGAAACAGTTTGGCGGAAAGGACCACACAACAGTCCTTCACGCATGTAAAAAAATAGAGGACGAAATAAAAACCAGCGCCATACTTGCCGAAGAGATAAAACTCATCAAAGATGAGATATCTCAGTAATCCACACCTGCTGTTGACTCAAAAAGCAGGATATCAACATGGCAGATTGGATCATTATCGGCTCAACCAAGGGAAGGAATAAGGTTATCCACAGTATCAACAGACCCTACTACTACTATTACTATATATAATATTAATAATATAAGATTTTTATCACATTTCAGGAGGTCAAAATGAAATTCAGATGCGATCAGCAAATTCTTTCAAAGGCAATGAATACGGTTTCTGTTGCTGTTTCCAGCAGAACCACTCTTCCCGTCCTTAAAGGAATACTCATTACCGCAGAAAAGGGCAAAGTTTCTCTGACTGCTTCAGATCTGGATATAAGCATAAATACCAACATAGATGCAGATATAGAAGAAGAGGGATCCGCCGTTGTTATGGCCAAACTCTTTGGAGATATAGTGAGAAAACTTCCAAACGAGGAAGTTACCATAGAAAAGGAAGACGAAGAGAGAGTGAAGGTAAACACAAACTCTTCGGAATTTCATGTTATATCTCTTCCTGTTGAAGATTTTCCAGAGATAGGAAAGAGAGAAGATAATGATAAACATCTTTCAATAAATAAGGAAATCTTCAGAAGGATGATAAAGAAGACATCCTTTGCTGCAAGTGTGGATGAATCAAAGGGAGTACTCACCGGAATACTTACAGAGATAAATGAAAACAATATGTCCATGGTGGCTCTTGATGGATTCAGACTGGCATTCACAAAAGAAGAAATGAGAAGTGAATCGGAAGAAAAATTCATTATATCCGCATCCAAGATGAATGAGATTGGAAGGATACTTTCGGATGACGCTTCCGAAGATGAAGATATCAATTTATATCTTGGAGAGAAAAAAGC
Source organism: uncultured Eubacteriales bacterium (assembly GCA_902797195.1). Taxonomy (GTDB): domain Bacteria; phylum Bacillota; class Clostridia; order Peptostreptococcales; family Anaerovoracaceae; genus Lentihominibacter. Next base: position 897 of record CADBRY010000126.1, on the reverse strand, counting down.
CGTCATCAATACAGGAAGAACGGAAATAATAATAAGACTCATGGAAGGTGAGTTTATAAAATACAGAGATATCATTCCATCGGAAAGCAAGACAAAGGTCTATGTTGGAAGAGAAATATTCATAAGCAGTATAGAGAGAGCTTCACTTCTTTCAAGAGAAGGTAAGAACAATCTCATAAAAATATCCATAAATGATGACATGCTCACCATAACATCCCGTTCTGAAGAAGGAAATGTTAAGGAAGAAATGGGTATAGAAAAAGAGGGAAATGATATTGAGATCGGATTCAATTCAAAATTCATGATAGACGCTCTCAAGGAAATAGAGGATGAGAAAATCTGCCTTTATATGAATACAAGCGTTACACCTTGTGTGGTAAGACCCGCTGAAGGCTCATCCTTTGAATATCTCATCCTTCCAGTAAGAATTCCGGCCATGTAGGTATAAAGGCAACGGAATACAGTAATGAGAATAAATGAAATCGAATTAAAAGATTTTAGAAACTACAAATCAATAAAGGTATCTTTCAACGAGAATGTGAATATTTTCATAGGCGATAATGCCCAGGGAAAAACCAACATGTTGGAAGGTATCTATTTTAATGCTCTTTCAAAATCTTTCAAAACCAACAGAGACAGAGACGTTATAAGATTTGGAGAGGAATTCTGCAGGATAAAAACCAATGTAAATTACGACGATGACGATCACAATATAGAGATAGTGATAAACAGGGAAGGAAAAAAAGGAATAAAGATAGACGGAGTAAGGATAAAGAAATCATCAGAGCTTATAAGCAAAGTAAATATAATTATTTTTTCTCCGGAAGATCTTAAGATAGTAAAGGATGATCCTTCCGTAAGAAGAAATTTCATAGACAGGGAAATGTGTCAGATAAG
>CADBRY010000125.1 GCA_902797195.1 uncultured Eubacteriales bacterium | reverse complement strand
TTCCCAGGTCAACTTATAGTTACCGGGGTAGTCATATCCCTTCGTATCATCAAACACCTCTGTGGTATTCAAAGTTACCCCGTCGGCCTCATAAGGATCCTGGTCACTCCACCAACCCCAGTAGTATTTGTGATCACGGGTAGGAGCATTTTCCTTTTTGCCTGTAGCCTCGGCTTTTTCTTTGTCAATCCTTTCAGGGATATTAAACCTATGCTCTTTATTAGTTGTTACTCTTGTCTGTGTGTCCGGAACAGGGCCATGACTTCCTGCAAGCTTTGGATGCAAACTGTACTTCAACTCATACTTCGTTGCCCAGACCGCATACAAAGTTTTGGACCTGTTCTGAGAATTTACAGTAGCCTGAGTAGTAAATCCGTCAACTTTATCTCCATCGTAATCCTGATCAGCATTATCATATGCAAGTTTTCCATCGCTTGTATATTGTTTGCTCGGATCAGTGGAAAGAGTTCCATCAGCTTCTTTTTCTGCCCAATACAGGAACACGCGATGATCACTGCTTCCATTCGCTTCCGGAGGTCCGATCATATCGCCCTGTTCGGCAATAGATGGGAAGGTGTACGGACTAGTACTTATATCTTCCTCCTCCACTGATTCCGGAGGATTACTACCACCATTTGCATCATAAATCAGTGTATATGCTATCTTCCATTTAGCATACAGATCAGTTTGTTTCTCAGATGTTGTATGTGTTCCGGAGACAGCATCTCCTGTGCAATCTTTGTTTAGGTACCATCCTTCAAATCTGAAGCCTTCTCTCACTGGTTTGTCTGCAGAGATTTGAAATATGACCTCTTCTGTATTATCAGTAATGTATTCATTCTGCTCATCCGGCACCTTGACCTTGGCGTCTTCTTCCTCGCTTCCCGTATTCGCATGATAAGTAAGGGTATATTTCTTACCCTTCTGGAACACGTTGGTCAACAGGTCGGTAGTATCTGTAAGGAAAGCCAATGTAGCGGCTCCGCCTGCCAGCAGTACGACCGCCAGGGATGCTATTATGATCTTTATTTTCTTGCTTTTCATTTCATCCCCTCCTTTACTCTACCGGCCAGCCATCTGCTTCAAGTGCAGAACTGCCATTGTGCTTTACCTGAGTTCCTTCTGCCACCGGCTGAAGGTTTATCTGTGCACCGGCCATCTCATTATCGATATCCTGTGCCAGGGTCACCCCTGTGAACAACGGGGTCGTCGTCTCTCCGGAAGCCAGAGGTTTTTTATAATAGAAGTATCCGCTCTCCCATACCCAGTCGTCGACATTGAGATCCTCCAGGGTTATGTATGGATTATCTACAAAGGATATGGTATCGCCGTTGACCATGAGATCGCCCTTCACTCTTACCCATGCAGTTTCCTTGCCGGAGTTCTTTACCATGGCGATTCTGCTGTATGTCTCTCCGGGGTTGATAATCGCATCATCTCCTGTTACCGGCGTCTGGTTTCCATCACCATCCTCCTGCATCATCATCATTTCAACCTTCAGGTTGCTTGCTTTTACAGTGTTGACGGCAACATCCGATGTTGCTGTATAGTAGGCTGCAGTTCCTCCTACAAGAGCGAGGATGCACAGTGCCGCTATTAATAATACTGTCTTCTTTTTCAAGTTCATGCTTCCTCCTCCCCTCACTGCTGTTCATCAAAAGCTTCAAAGGCTTTCTCTGCGTCTTCGAAGCCCTGTGCCTGTATAGCCTCTGCCTTGATACTTATATCAAAAGTTTCAGGCAGCTCCATTATCTTATCCATGTTAACTTTGGTCGGGAATTTTACCGCATTGAACAGCGGCTCCGTTTTCTCTCCAACGTGAAGTATGTTTTTGTACCGGAAAACATAATCCTTGGAGCCATCTGCCTGAGGCTCTTCAGAGACCACTTCCCAATCTCCGTCGGGATCCCATCCGTCGAACAGAGATTTCAGATCAATGCCCCCACATGCCTCGCTAATAAGATCATAGTCGGTTACATTTACCCTCAGCCGCACATAGGCAGCGTTGGAACCTGTATTCTCTACGATGGGATTTTTTTTAAAAGATGCATTCGACGATATAATGTGTTCTTCATCAGGCTTCCATTCATCCTCCGTCAACTCGATCTTCACGTGACCCACAGTAAACACATTATCCGCGGTGTCCTTGGAATTAAAATAGGCAATAGACGAGCCTGCAATGAGTACTATTGCAAGCACAGCTATTGCCGCAATGATAGGTTTCTTCTTCATGTCTTCCCCCAGATACGATAATGATACAACTAGCAACCGACATAAATCTGTCCGTTTTTCAATATGAAAAGTGGGTAGTAGCTCGAAGAGCGCTCTCGCACTTTAAAGCATGCTACTCACTAATAGAATTATACAGTTTGATTGCCTTTCAATCAACTTCCTTTTTATGTCAGTTATATTTCGACGGCCGGTGCAGGCTGAGCCCCTCTGAAAGACTCAAGGTCTGCGGCGGCATCAGATGGCAGCTTGGATAACCGCCTCAGAGATGATTCTAAGATTTTTAATACGGCTAAGCCGGTATAACTGTGAATAAACGTCGAAAAATTGCATGATATGTATACTTTTTCTACCATATATTGGTAAAATCGGTGCTATTTGGGAAATATGAGGGCAATAAATCAAGCTTAATAGCATAAACTATGTGTTTTATGCCATTTATTCTTACTAAAAATATCCATATACGGCCAGAAATGCTCATTTATTCACAGTTTATTCACAGTTAAACTGGCCGAACCGATTGAAGCGAAGATGGATGAGTGGCTTATGCACATTGTCCGGGCCGTCCCGCTGCCTCACTCTGTTTTGCGATGTCCTTTTGTGATCACTTCGCCTGCAAGGAGCAGGAGTATGATTGCGCCGGCTGCGATCTTCCCATAGAAGGTCTTAAGGAAGTTGATCGCATAGCCCAGATAGGGTATCTGGAACACCGGAGAGCCGATGACGTTTCTGGAGTCTACGGGCAGGGCGTCCTCCTCTTCGTTGGCGTCGCCTTTGGTGCGGAACTGCAGGGATGAAGCTCCCATATCCGAGGCTCCGTCGGGATTTCCTTCCGTATCGTCCAGGGTAATCACCTTCACTATCCTGTGGGTGGCGGTCATGTCTTCGGCTATGGAAAAAGTTATGACATCCCCCGCCTTAAGCTCGTTCACGTCGACTTTTTTGTCGAAAATAAGGCTCCCCGTGTGATATTCAGGCTCCATGGATCCGGACTGGACCACGTAGGTCCCCGCTCCGAAGAACTTTGCTCCAAGCATGGAAAGGGCGACGAGAACCACCGCCGCCACAATCAGTGTGGTTATAATATTTAAGATTCTTTTCATAAGGTTCTTTTACTTTTTACCAAAGCGCTTCACCAGGTGCGTCTTTTCTTCGCCCTCAAGCTCATCGGCCTCCGTAAGATCGAAGTGCTCGATCTGCTCTTTTGGCAGGGGCGCAGGTTCTTCCTCTTCGAGGCGCTTGTTTTCTTTTTCTATCTCCTTGAGGTTCGCCTTCTGATCTTCCTTCTGGGCATCCTCGATGAGCTTGATCTTTTCCGTGTATTTCTTCAGGTTGGTCTTGTCCCCTGAAGCTTCATAGATATCAACAAGTTCCCTCATGGACTCCAGATGGCTTCCGTTGATCATGAGGGCCTTCTTGAACTCGGCCACCGCATCGGAATTCCTTCCCTCGCCCCTGTATCCCAGGCCCAGGTAATAATGAAGGGGCCACCAGTCCTTGAACTTGGTCTTAAGGTACGGCTCCAGCTGCTCTATACCCTCCGCGTTTCTTCCCGCGGTTATGGAAAGGCAACCTTTCTCTATTGCAACAGGATCTGCCAGCTGCTCGATCCTGTGACGGATCTCTTTTCTGTCTCTGCCGTTCTTTGTAAACTTAAGGAAGCCCTGCCATGCCAGGACGGCCTTGTTATAAAGTCCCATGTTCAGGTAGGAGTAACCAAGGTAGTAGTAACCCATGGCGAATCTGGGATGTGTCTCGGTGAGAAGCTCAAACCAGTCAACGGCCTCGGCCTTGAAGCGTCCAACGTACTCCTCGTTGTTGCTGTTTTCGTACATTACCCTGCAGGCTCTGGCATAACTGTACATGGAATGAAGGTAGTCGTACTTCATGCAAAGGGATGCCCTGAAATGGATGCACGCATTGTCCATGTCTCCTCTTTCCGCGGCGTCTCTGCCCTCTTTCATGAGAGATTCGTGAAGCCTGTTTTTATAGAGTTTTTCAAGGATCTTCACATAGTCCTTCGTGTACTTGAAGTGTGGGTCTCCTCCCATTACCCAGGCCATGTTTTCGGCGATTACGGTCATTGGGACTCCCTCTCCTCCCGCAAATTCCTTTACCTCTTTGCGGCGAAGGGGAACAGGAACTCCCTTCAGGATATCTCCCACCTTGGATCTTTCCATGAATTCATCGGAAAACTCGACAAAAACGAATTTGTTGAGGTATTTCTTGAAGTACCTTCCGATCCTGTCTTCTCTAAGCTGTATGTCCGATTCTTCTCTGGGTCTTTCCACCGTTCTGGTTATCCCCATGGACTGGAGAAAAGTCTGTTTTTCTTCCTTTGGCATGTTTCCTCCCGATTTATTTATCAATACATTTGGTTTCAGGTAAGGTTATCACAGGGCTCTGAACCGCTCGTCCTTCAACATCCCCGCATTCTCGGCGGCCTCTCTGAGTACCTCCATCATATGCTCGCGGTCTTTTGGAAGCGTCCCCGCAAGTGACAGGTAATTGGATGCGTGGTTGCTTCTGAATACGCAGTCTCTTTCCACGTGGGTGTTTTCAAGCAAAAGCAACGTTTCCGCAACAACTTCCTCCGGACTCAAAAGCTGGAGTTTTCCCTGCCTTATCTCTTCGGCTATGGGAACATCAGGATCCACCATCAGAGTCAGAAGTCCCACATAGGAGGGCTGCATCTCGCTGATCATCGTGCCTGTCTGCACTGCGTGATCCTCCCAGCCCGCTTTTCCCGCAAGGCCTGAGATGAAGGTGACCGATGCTTTGATCCCGCATCTTTCCGCTTTCTTAACTCCTTCTATAAGCTGGGCTCTGGTCTCTCCCTTGTTGATATGCAAAAGCACCTTATCGCTTCCCGATTCTGCGCCTATGTATACCATGGAAATACCGAGCTCTCTAAGCTCCTTCAGTTCCTCATCGGTTTTTCTCAGGAT
>CADBRY010000124.1 GCA_902797195.1 uncultured Eubacteriales bacterium | reverse complement strand
CAGCTGACCTGATCTTTGCCCCCACACCTGCCTTGACCGGTATTTTACCGAGGACTTACTTCTAAACTACGCCATGATCACTGCCGCCTTGCGTACAGCTTACGTGGGACCCTTTGCCCGTAGCTGGCCTGGCCTTTCAATCACAGACCTGAGCCATATGGGCTGCGCACTAGTAAATTATATCAGATAGAACTGTTTAAAACTACCACATTATTATAGCTCTTACGGGGCATACGGGGGCGCAGTATCCACATGTAAGGCACTTGTCATAGTCTATGTCCGCAAGACCCGATCCGTTGCGAAAAATTGCCTTGTTGGGGCATCTTGTTATGCAGTTTCCGCAGCCTTCACAGTCTCCCTGATCCACGTGGATTCTTTTGTGGCTCACGTCCGGACGGTATGCGGGATCCAGCCTGCCTTCGGCATAGTCTATAAGTCTGTCCACTTCTTCTCTTTTTCCCATGCCCACCATGATGGAATGGACGCCGGTGCTTTTGACATAATCCAGAGCTTTTATGTAGTTTTCCGACAGGTTCCCTCCACCGAAGGCCTTCATTGCGAAGACTCCCTGTCCCGCGGAAAGGCAATCACTTATGGCTTTCGCCATTTCTTCCGCAGTGCCCGGTCCGTTGCCTTTCCTTATCCCGAGCCCCGCGTAGTTTATAAGGGGAAAGACAACGTCACATTGGGGGACACTTGCCATTTTCTGCACCACGTCCAGGTGATGGGTGGAGACCCCTATGGCGCCCACAACACCTTTTTCTTTGTAATCTTTCAGGCATTCCCAGGCTCCCCTGCGCATGTCCCAGTCAGGATCTTCCCTGACTTCGTGGAGAAGAAAGATGTCGATATAATCCGTTTCAAGTTCTTTGAGACATTCATTTATGGCATATTCCATCTCTTCATAGCTGCAGTCCAGACACTTGCTCGCTATTACGGGGCGGTCAGGGCTGCCCTTTGACATGTCTATGTCTTTAAAAGCCTGCCGCATGTAACTGTAGGTTTTGTAATACTGAGCCGTGTCAAAGAACCTGATTCCCCTGTCATATGCATATCTTACTATGTCAGCTCCTGCTTCAAGATCAAGGTCCAGCTGGGTGTTTCCTATAGTAAGAACCCCCAATCCAATGGGGGTTACTTCTATATCAGTACTTCCTAGTCTGACTTTTTTCAATTTTAGTCCTCCTCGGGGATATCGTGGTGATCATCCTCATCGGCGTCCTCTGTGGGATTGTACCCTTCCAGGCCTTTGTAATGCTTTCCGGACTTTTCGGCGTAATCCCAGATGGCGTTCTTTATTGCGTGCTCCGCAAGAACGGAGCAGTGGATCTTGATTGCCGGAAGTCCTCCAAGCTCTTCAACTATCTTCTTGTTTGAGACTTCAAGGGCTTCATCCACAGTCATTCCTATGATCATATCCGTCGCCATGCTTGATGATGCAATTGCGCTTCCGCAGCCATAGGTCTTGAACTTGGCATCGGTGATAACGTCCTTGTCATCAACATCGATGGTCACCTGCATCATGTCACCGCAGACAGGGCTTCCGTATATTCCCTTGCCCGACGGATTCTCGATCTCTCCCACATTGTGCGGATTCATGAAGTGATCCATTACTTTGTCATTGTATAATCCCATTTTACCATCCCTCCTTGCCTGTAACAGGCGAAACTTTTCTTAATGTATCGACAACCTTGGACAATGCGTCCACAGCGTAGTCGATATCTTCTTTAGTTGTAAAATCTCCAACGGTGAACCTTACGGTACCGTTAATTACTTCCATTGGAACCCTTGTGGACGCCAGAACGTGTGAAATGTCAAGGGATCCCGAAGAGCAGGCCGATCCGGTGGAAACGCTCACCCCTGCCGCATCCAGAAGAAGAAGAATGGACTCTCCCTCTATGTAGCTGAATGAAACGTTCAGGTTTCCCGGATGCCTTTTATCAAAATCTTTCGGACCGTTAAGTCTTACTTTATCGATTTTTTCATTTATCAGGTCCCACATATACTGGCGCAGTTCCTTTGAGTGCTTTATGTGCTCATCAAGATTGATCCTGGCAAGTTCTGCGGCTTTTCCAAAGCCAACTATTCCCGCGGTGTTCTCCGTTCCCGCTCTCTTTCTGTTTTCCTGGGCGCCTCCGTGAACGAAACTGGGAAGGTTTATCCCCTTTCTCTTATAGAGAGCGCCTATGCCTTTTGGCCCATAGATCTTATGGGCGGACATGGACAGGAAATCCACATCAAGGTCCTTCACATCGATAGGCATGTTACCAAGAGCCTGGACCGCATCCGTATGGAAGAGCACTCCCCTCTCCTTAGCGATCTTTGCAAGCTCCTTGATGGGCTCCACGGTTCCTATCTCGTTGTTAATCATCATTATGCTTACAAGTATGGTCTTGTCTGTGATGGCTGCCTTAAGGTCTTCCGGATTTACGAATCCTTCTTCGTCCACATCCAGGAATGTCACATCGATCCCATGGTATTTTTTCAGATACATGCAGGTATGTAAGATTGCATGGTGTTCGATGGCCGTGGTGATGATGTGGTTGCCCTTTTCTTTCATGGCGTCTGCAACACCTTCAAGAACCCAGTTGTCCGCCTCGGTGCCGCAGGATGTAAAGAATACTTCCTTTGGGTCAGCGCCGATCAGATCGGCAACCTGCTGACGGGCATTGGTCAGTCCTTCCTTGGCTCTCAGTCCCGGGCCGTAAAGGCTTGAAGGGTTTCCAAAAGCTTCTTTGTAGTAGGGCAGCATCTCATTTATGACTTCGTCCTTTGTGGGTGTGGTTGCTGAATAATCCAGATATACTTCTCTCATCTCTTTTACTCCTTTATCTCTATTTTCTCTTCTTTGAAGAGCATAATTTCTTCCTCAGTCATATCTTCAACGAAATGAACGTTTTCAAGTTGCTGTCTGAAGCTTTTTCTGAAGCTTTCCAGGTACTCGGCTCTCAGCCTGGACTGCTCGTTTTTTTCTTCTTTTGTGAGCTCCCCGGCCTTTTGCTTTCGGGCCAGCTCATTGATCCTTTCGATCTTTTCCTTTGATAACATTGTATCCCTCCCCTTATTTATGTTGTGTGGTTATGACCACAATTATAGATTATTTATCCGCCGGTTCGTATGGAAAACACGGCATAGGCATGAGTTTGAATAGATTAACTTTGTGTTTTCTATCGATTCTATCACGAATCTCCGAATCTTCACATACCCCTTCTCTAATATATTTATCAAGAGCCGCATAAGTGAATCCCAGATTATCCTCGTCGGTCTTGCCCTGAAGTCCGTCGATGGGCACCTTATCCACAAACATTGAAGGAAGACCCAGTGATCTTCCAACGGCCTTGACTTCCTGTACCGTCAGCTTTGAAAGAGGACTGAAATCCCCTGCGCTGTCTCCGTAGCGGGTATTGTATCCCACCCAGTCCTCAGAGAGGTTGCAGGTGTTTGCGACTCTTCCGTTCACATTCTGGGACACCGCGTATAGAACGGCCATCCTGAGTCTTGGCGGAAGGTTGGTCTTAGCCTGATCCGTAAAATGATCGAAGTGCTTCATAAGCTCTCCCACCACCCCGTCGTAAGCATCCTTTATGTTGAATACGCAGGAATCGATCCCAAGATGCTCAACAAGGGCATGGGACACATCGATGTCAAACTGTTCTCCGTTAGGCATCATGACCCCAAAGACCCTGTCCTTTCCAAGGGCCTCAACGCAGAGTGCCGCAACAACGGAGCTGTCCTTTCCTCCGGATATGCCGATAACGGCCTTGCAGTCCCTGCCGTTTTCTTCAAACCAGTCTCTGATCCATTTGACACACTGATCCTTGACTTTTTCTGCGTCAAAGTTTTTCATATATTCGTCCATTCTCTCGTCCTTTCGGTTTTCACCTGATATCAAATCTGGTCTT
>CADBRY010000123.1 GCA_902797195.1 uncultured Eubacteriales bacterium | reverse complement strand
TCCTATACCAGTTTTAAGATAATCTACTATGGCAATGACGGGACCTTTGGGAATAACAAGAGGTATTTCACTTCCACCTCAAGAACGGGGACATCGACGGTTATCGCGGCAAATAAGTTCAAGAGAAGCGGCTATGAGTTTGTGGGATGGGCCACGAATACCTCAAGAGGCTGGCTCACCGGGGGAATCACAAACAGGAAAGCCCACGGGAAGGTGGACAGGAAGAGGTTCCAGCTGGGGGCGGTTGCCTTTAAAGCAAAGAGCAGGGTTAGCACAAATAAACTGTACAGTACCCGAAGCAGCAAAAAAATCGTCCAACTGCACGCGGTATGGAAAGGCAAGGGCCCTCAGGCGGCAGTGGACTGGGCCTGCGTACATGCGGCTGACAACAGTTTTGCATATGGAAAGAGCGGTTACTGGCATGGAAAGAAGGGCAGAAGGGAGCACTGTCACGGATGCTACTACTGAGGAACTAACCGAAAGAAATGGAACGGCTCATACCGTTACAAAGAAGCCAAGCCCGGATCCAGATGGGACAGGACATACTGCTGCAACCCATTCGTGAGCGCAGCCTATACCCATGGAGCAAACCACCAGTCCACATGCATCTTTGGGAACATGGATTATTCAACCTGGACAGCTACCAATAACAGCCATGGAAGATTCAAAAGAATGGGCAGGATCGGCTCTTCAAAACTCAAAGCAGGAGACATCCTTTTCAACGGGACACATGTGTGGATGTATGCGGGAAATGGATACAGAGTGGAAGCGGCCGAGAGCAGTTGGGGCGCAAATTCCATCCGTGCAAAGAAAGGCGTTGGGGCAGGTGGAGCATCGGGCGTAATAAGGTATGTTTCCCGGTAAAATCATTTTTGAATTTGACCTGTTATATGGTATTATTTTAATGTCGATATAATACCGTATGAAACAGGAGCCCGGACATGAAAAAAGTTGGATTGATAATGGGAAGTGACAGCGATTTGCCTGTCGTTGAAAAGGCTGTGGAACAGCTGAAAAAACTTGAAATACCTTACGAAGCGCATATTTATTCTGCGCACAGGACACCAGAGGAAACGAGAGCTTTCGCTTTAAAGGCGGAAGAGAACGGCTTCGGTGTCCTGATTGCTTTTGCGGGAAAGGCCGCACACCTTGCAGGATCCATTGCGGCGGCAAGCATTCTTCCGGTAATAGGAGTGCCGGTAAAGTCCTCCACACTTGACGGACTTGATGCGCTGCTTTCCACCGTTCAGATGCCATCGGGCATACCCGTGGCCACCGTTGCCATCGATGGAGCGGCAAACGCGGCTATCCTTGCGGCACAGATCCTTGCAACGGAAGACGGTGAACTGAGGGAAAGACTCAGGAATCAGAGGATGGAAGCATCAAAAAACGTTCTGAAAAAAGATTCGGAACTGAATATCTGATAGCATTACTTAAAACAGGCTCTTTGCCTGCAGGCAAACAGGTGGCTTTGCCAACCGGAAAGGACAATTAAATGGGCGGATATTTTGGCGCAGTCTCAACAGAAGATGTGGTGATGGATATCTTTTACGGTACCGATTATCATTCTCATCTTGGGACAAGAAGAGGCGGTATCGCTGTATTTGACGAAGAAAACGGATTCAAAAGGGAGATCCACAACATAGAGCACTCTCCCTTCAGAACAAAGTTTGAGGAACTGGTCACACGCATAACGGGGACATCGGGAATAGGATGCATCAGCGATACTGATCCCCAACCCCTTATGATCCATTCAAACCACGGCACCTATGCCATTATAATCGTGGGAGTCATCAATAACGATGAGGAACTGAAAAAACAGTATCTGGCTTTCAGCGGCGGGCATTTTGAAGCCATGAGCGGGGGAAGGGTAAACTCCACTGAGCTTGTGGCATCGCTGATAGATCAGAAGACGGACTTCGTGGACGGCGTGAAGTTCGCCCAGGATTCAATAAAGGGCTCCGTCTCAATCCTCATTCTGAAGGAAGACGGCTCAATAATCGCAGCCAGGGACAAGTTCGGACGCACACCCATACTCATAGGCAAGAACGACTACGGACACAGCGTATCCTTCGAGCACTTTGCCTACGGTAAGCTGGGCTATGTAACCTGCCACGAGCTTGGACCCGGAGAAATAGTCGAAATAACACCTCATTCAATTAAAGTCCTTTCAAAACCTCTTGAGAAGATGTGCATATGCGCATTTCTTTGGACATACTATGGCTATCCGAATTCCAGATACGAGGGTATCAACGTTGAGACCATGAGAAACAGAAACGGACGGCTCCTTGCTCAATACGACAAGGAAAACGGCCAGAAGTTCGACATGGATTATGTCTGCGGCGTACCGGATTCAGGGATCGCCCATGCGGTGGGATATGCCAACGAATGCGGAGTGGATTATGCCAGACCATTTATCAAATACACACCCACATGGCCAAGGAGCTTTATGCCTGTAAATCAGAAGGAGAGAAACCGGGTGGCAAAGATGAAGCTGGTGCCTGTGCATGAGCTTATAGAAGGCAAGAAACTCCTCTTTGTTGACGACAGTATCGTAAGAGGTACCCAGCTTAAGGAAACAGTTGAGTTCCTCTATGAGAACGGGGCGGAGGAAGTCCACATGCGCTCGGCCTGTCCGCCGATCATGTACGGCTGCAAATTCCTCAATTTCTCAAGGTCAACATCCGATAACGAACTCATTGCCAGAAGAACCATAATGGAGATCGAGGGCAAAGAGGGAGAAAACCATATTGAAGAGTACAGCGATGGAAGGACGGAACGAGGCAAGGCTCTGCGCAAGGCCATATGTGAAAAACTCAATTTTGAATCCCTTGAATTCCAGAGCATCGAAAACGTCCTGAAGGCCATAGGCCTTGATGAATCACAGGTTTGCACCTACTGTTGGAACGGCAAAGAGTAAAAAGGAGAGACAATGACTAAGGAATCGAGATCCGATGCCTATGCAGCATCGGGAGTGGATATCACCGCAGGGTATGAAGCGGTAAAACTTATGAAAAAGCACGTTGCCAGAACCAAGACGGATGGCGTGCTTTCAGATGTTGGTGGATTTGGAGGTCTGTTTGCTCCCGACATGGAGGGCATAGAAGATCCTGTAATGGTGAGCGGCACCGACGGTGTAGGGACCAAGCTGAAAATTGCCTTTGCACTGGACAAGCACGACACAATAGGGATAGACTGTGTCGCCATGTGCGTCAACGATATAATATGCGCGGGAGCAAAACCGCTGTTCTTTCTGGACTACATCGCCTGCGGCAAAAACGTGCCCGAAAGGATCGAGCAGATCGTAAAAGGCGTGGCTGAGGGGTGTGTTCAGTCGGGATGCGCCCTTATCGGAGGAGAGACGGCGGAAATGCCGGGCTTCTATCCGGAAGATGAATACGATCTTGCGGGGTTTGCCGTAGGCATGGCAGACAGAAGCAGACTTATGGATCCGGAACAGGTAAAACCGGGGGATGTGTTGATTGCCCTGCCTTCAAGCGGCGTTCACTCCAACGGTTTTTCTCTTGTGAGGAAGATCTACGGCCTTGGTGCGGATGATCCGGAGGTCGCCGTGGACGAGGAGACTCTCAGCGCTCTTTTGACCCCAACGAAGATATATGTGAAACCTGTGCTGAAACTCATGGAGCAGGTGGATGTGAGATCAATAGCCCATATCACCGGCGGCGGGTTTTACGAGAATATCCCAAGAGCTCTTCCCGAGGGTCTTGGGGCCAGGATCAAAAAAGACGATGTGAGGATCCTGCCCGTATTCAAGGATATAGCCGAGAAGGGTGGAGTCTCCGAGCACGACATGTTCAACACCTTCAACATGGGCGTTGGAATGGTGTGCATAGTTTCTCCCGAGGATGCTGAAAAGGCAACGGATATACTCAAAGAACAAGGCGAGGATGCCTACATTCTGGGAGAAGTGGTGCAGTCAGATCAGGGGGTGGAACTTTGTTAAAAACCAGGATCGCGGTACTCATATCCGGCGGAGGCACCAATCTTCAGGCTCTCATTGACGCTTCAAAAAAAGGACTGATCCCCCACGGGGAAATAGCTTTGGTGGTGTCTTCAAATGAGAAGGCTTACGGCCTTGAGCGGGCGAAAAATGCAGGGATCAAGTCGGCGGTGGTTTCAGGAAAGGCCGCCGGATCTCAGGAAGCCTTCGAGGAGGCGATAATCAGTGAGCTGGAATCCAACAGGATCGATATGATCGTGCTGGCAGGCTTCATGAAGATCCTGAGCCCTGACTTTACACGCAGATACGAAAAACGGATGATCAACGTCCATCCCTCGCTGATACCCTCATTTTGCGGAGAGGGATTCTACGGATTGAAGGTACACGAGAAGGCCCTTGAATACGGGGTCAAGGTCACGGGAGCGACGGTACACTATGTGAATGAGATCCCCGATGGGGGAGAGATAATACTTCAGAAGGCTGTGGAAATCGGCAGAGAAGACACGGCGGAAAGCCTTCAGAAGAGAGTAATGGAAAATGCCGAATGGAAAATACTTCCAAGAGCGGCTGAGATCGTAGCGAGGAGAATAGCGATGGAAAAAGGCAGAACAGTAAGCAATGTAAGAGATCTTTTAAAGGACAACAGTTATCCGGGAAGAGGGATAATACTTGGGAAAACACCTTCCGGAGATGCTGTAAGCGCATATTTCATTATGGGAAGATCGGAAAACAGCAGAAACAGGGTATTTGCCCTGAAGGATGGGGAACTTTTTACGGAACCCTTTGATGCTGAAAAAGTTGAGGATCCTTCACTGATAATCTACGCCGCACTCAGATCTGAAGGGGATGATCTTGTTGTGACCAACGGTGATCAGACGGATACCATAGTAGACCACCTCAAGGAAGGCAAGACCTTTGAGGAAGCCCTGAGAACAAGAGAATTTGAACCGGACAAGCCGAACTTCACACCCAGAATAAGCGGCATGATAAGTTTCGGCAAGGAGGGTGGCAATGAAGACGTTGCCTTTACATATAAAATAAGCATCCTCAAAAGCGAAGATGAAGAGGGAACAGCCTGCTCAAGATACAC
>CADBRY010000122.1 GCA_902797195.1 uncultured Eubacteriales bacterium | reverse complement strand
CCACTTATCGTTGTGACAGGTCCGGGTGGAGGCAGCGGCAAACTCGCCACCAGCCTTTCCCAGCTCTACCACGAATACAAGCGGGGAAGAAAAGCCCGCTACGCGAAATTCGAAACATTTCCAATCTGGAACATTCCGCTCAAGCATCCCGTCAACGTGGCCTATGAGGCGGCGACGGCGGATCTTAGAGATGTGAATATGATCGACTCTTTCCATCTTGAAGCTTATGGAGAGATGGCGGTCAACTATAACAGAGACCTTGAAGTCTTTCCTGTGGTAAGAAGGATCATCGAGAAGATCACAGGAGAAGAATCCGAGTACAAGTCGCCTACGGATATGGGCGTCAACAGAGCCGGATTCGGCATCATAGATGACGAGGCCTGCCGTGAAGCGGCCTGTCAGGAAGTCATCAGAAGATATCTCATCGCAGAATGTGACTATAAAAAAGGAAAGATAGAGAGCAATATCCTGGAACGCTGCAAACTTCTGATGAATGAACTGGACATATCGGAAGCGGATCGTACGGTGGTAAATGCCGCCAGAGATTATGCCGAAAAAAAACGTCAGGAGAATGAGCGTTACACCAACGTGGTCGTGCTCGCCATGGAGCTCCCCGACGGCAAGATCATCACGGGAAGAAGCTCCAGAAGGATGGTCGCAGCCGCGGCAGCTATTCTCAATGCAACAAAATTCATGAGCGGGATGAGCGACGAACTGCTCCTGATATCTCCAAATATTCTTCAGCGTATACAGGAGCTTAAGACCGATGTTCTGAAGGCGGACAAAACCAGCCTGAATCTGGAGGAGGTTCTCACGGCACTTACGATTTCCGCGGAGACCAATCCGTCTGCGGAAATGGCTCTTAAAAAACTCCAGGAACTTCGCGGCTGCAGAGCCCACTGCACGGCGATCCTCAGCGACAAGGATGAGAGCACCCTTAAATCCATGGGCATTGATGTGACCTGCGATCCGGAATACGTGACCAACAACCTGTACGACAATTAGACTGAGCGGCTCGGCAGGACTGCAGCGACAGTCAGGCACGCAAAAGGAGTCCGCGGGACCAACAACATTATGTACGCAAAATATTTTGTCTTATTCGCCATTCTGTTCACGGGATGGTTCCTGAGAAAGATCAACTTCATCGATGACAGGATGAACAACAGCATCAATAAGCTGATCGTTTATTTTGCCTACCCCTGTCTCATCGTTCACAACATCGGCGGCATCCAGATGACGCCTACGGTGATCCGCCAGTTCTTCATAACATTTTTGATAAGCACGGCACTCTTTTATTTGTATGCGGTCATAGCGCGTCTTTATACAAAGGCAAGGAAGTACCCGGATGACATATCCAATGTCTCGGAGTTTGCAATGGTCCTTCCCAACAACGGATTCATGGGATTTCCCGTGGCTCTTATATTCTTTGGTGAAACAGGACTGCTTCTGATGCTGGCTCATAATGCTGCCATGAATATATTCATATTCACATACGGCATCAAGCTTATGAGAAGAAATAAAAAAGCTCAGATGAAGATGACTCCCAATCTTATGGTCAGAGCGGTGTTCAGATTTTTGATGAACCCGAACATCCTGGGCCTTATCGTTGGCTTTATAATTGCCTTTATGCCCGGGGGAGTGCCGGAGGCAATGGACGAATATCTCCTTTATATAGGGAATATTTCAACTCCAATGGCAATGATCTTCATCGGATCAAGCCTGAGCAACTACAGCCTGATAAAGACCTTAAGAGACTTGCGGAGCATAGAGGCTGCCCTTATGAAACAGATCTGGCTGCCGGCAATTACTTTTGCCATCGTCTATTTTCTGCCCATATCGGGCGTCATAAAATGCTGCATCGTTCTCGGCTGTGCATTTCCCACCGCGGCAACCGTATCCATGCTTGCGGAGCAGGAAGGCCAGTCCATATCGGCGGCAAGCAGCGTTCTGCTGATCAGCACCCTGGCATCGATGGCCACGGTGCCGGGGATAATAAGTATACTGCAGAGTGTGTTGATGTAATGGGTGAGTACAGGAGGCTTTATGGACATCAGTGTAAACCTGGAAGGGTTGCCTTTGGAAAAAAGTGAAATAGAGGAGCTGAAGCCGGATGCGGCGGCGGCGCTGGATCAGCTGTGGTCGGGGAAGATGGACATGACTGGATGGGTGAAGGCCCCCATGGAAGTGGATCAGGACGCCCTGCGGTACATGCTGGATGTGGCCGACATCATCAAGGCGGAAGCGGAGCTCATGGTAGTCATCGGCGTGGGCGGATCCTACATGGGCGCGAAATCGGCCATCGAGGCTCTGCCGAAGTTTGAGCCGGGGATCGCCGTCAGGTTCCTGGGCAACAACTTCTGCACGGACTACTACAAAAACATACTTGCAGAGATCCGCGAGAAAAACACGGTCATATGCGTCATCTCCAAATCGGGAAATACGGCGGAGGTGCGAGCGGCCCTTGAGATAGTGCTTCCTCTGATGGAGGAGAAGTACGGTGGAAAGGCAACGGCTGCCCGCAGGATCATAGCTGTGACTGACAGTGACAGCGGCTATCTCAGAGAGTT
>CADBRY010000121.1 GCA_902797195.1 uncultured Eubacteriales bacterium | reverse complement strand
TGGAGATTGTACCATAAAAAAAAGCTCTCTCCTGGCGCCTTTTTTTGGGCTTTATGTAAACCATTTTGCATGGAAAGGCAACGCAGGCCTTGGAATTACACAGGCCACAACCTTTGCAGTCAGCTCCGGCCGCAACCTTACGGAGTTTTAGAAAGGGTGATCACTTCGTAGTTGCAGTGGGCCTCTGTTCTGAATGGAAAATACCAGCCCGTGATGCCCGAGCTTACATAGAGGTCCGTGCCGCCCAGCTTGTAATCTCCATAGATGTTGTTCACGCCCAGGCGATACACATATCTGAGAGGGAAGAACTGCCCCGCATGGGTGTGGCCCGACAGCTGAAGGTCGGCTCCCGTTGCCTTTATATCATCCTCCAGATAAGGCGAGTGATCCACGCATATGACGTAGCGGTCGGGGGGAAGTTTCGGAAGCCGGGAAACCTCAGCACGGCCGGGGCCCTCTTCGTCGTTTTCCCTTCCCAGTATGGCCAGATCATCTCCCCACATTTGGAGCTCATCCTTCAGGATCTTGATGCCATTGCCTTCGATTGCCTTTACAAGCTCATCGGGAGTGTACTTGGCGCCTCCCAGATAATCCCCGTGGCTCTGGCGGTCGTGATTGCCGTAGAAAAAGAAGGTGGGCGCACCCAGCTTGCCGAGCTGCTTGTATATCTGCCGCATCTCCTCCGCCGTAGTGCGCTCGTCCGTAATATCTCCGCCCAGCAGAATGAGGTCCGGCTTGATTTCGCGAATGTCATTCAGGGCTTTTTCTACTGTCTTCGGGCTCTGGGCCGACCCGTAGTGCAGGTCCGCCAGGAAGACGATTTTGTACTCCCCCTTGAGTTTGTCCGATGTGTAGGAATGCTCCTTGGGAAGGATGGTCTGCATATTGACGGTGCCGTAGATCATAAAGGCGGCGGTGATGATCAGGCTGACGGCCATCACCGCGGACACCTTCAAATCTTTTTTGCGGAAAAGCAACAGAACCAGGGCCACCAGATCGGTGATGGCGCCGCTAAGAAGCACCCCATAGAGGGCGGCGGGCAGGTACCCCAGATTCCAGACAAATCTGTTGTTGATTGCCATGGAACAATAGGCAACCACTATGGCCGCCATAAATTTGACCACGAACATCAAAACGAATATGCCTTTGCTGTTCTTTTTTCGAAGGGGCAGCTGCAGTAATTCAAAGGCAATGAACACCCCGGCTGCCCATGCAAACCACTTCAAGTACAACATAATGCTCCGAGTATACTACCATACATAATAGGGCTCGTCTCCGTAGGCTTTTTCAAGAAGCTCCCGGGCTGTCTTGGATGGATCCGAAACGCATTCCCACTTGTCTTTTTCGATCACCATCGTGTCTCTCGTTTCAGAATCGTACTTCTTCCATTCAGCGCCTTCGATGGATGGATCGCCGTCTTTGGCGAAGTTGATCCAGGCTTCCTGTGCTTTGGCGGCAACGTCCGGATCCACCTCACCTGCATAGATATCATCTTCCAAGTTGTTGAATATGTATGCCAGCTCGATGGCGTGGACCGCGCTCTTATACATGTTATCCCTCGTTGAAGGCACGCTCCACAGATAGGCCCGGATGTCCCCTCCCGCATCGGCAAACTTGTCGGCAAAATTAAGTATCTCGTATCTCCAGGTCTCAGTCACAAAACCGGATTTGGCCAGAGCAGCTTTCACATCCTTATCGCCTGCATATTCTTCGGGAACTATGCTCTCTTCGTATTTGATCAGCTCTTCCAGTGCGGCCTTGCCCTCATCGTCGGCTCCTTCGTAGGCTTCTTTGTACATTTCATCCATGCCTTCAACCCAGGATGCGAATTTCTCTTCCTCCGTTTCTCCTTCAGAGTCTTCCTGGAAGTAATTCCACTCGTCCTTATTGGTTCCGACGATCATCTGCGTTCCGTTTTTTGCGGCGTCCTGTATAGCCTTGTCAACATCTTCGGGGATTATATCTCCGTCCACAACAACGCCGCAGCACTCATCGGCGATCCATTCCTCGGCGTCCAGTTTCATCCACTCATCTCCTGATATGGCCAGAAGATCTTCCATGTTCTTTGCTCCGGATGCTTCCATTATGTAGTCGGCAAATTCCTGAGCTTCCTCTCTGGTCCCCAGAGGCAGGCCGCCGCTCTGTGCGATGGCTCTCTTGAAAAGTCCCTTCGCCTTGGGCGAGATGGTGAGGGCCGTCGTCGACCAGCCCCCTGCGGATTCGCCAAATATGGTGACGTTTTCAGGGTCTCCCCCAAAAGCTTTGATATTATTTTTTATCCACTGGAGGGCAGCGATGTGATCGCGTATTCCAAGGTTTATGTCCGTGTATTCTTCCCCGCCTTCGATCTTGGAGAAGTCAGCCCATGACATGAGTCCCAGACGGTAGTTGCATGTGATCAGGATCACATCATCGTGAGCCTTCGCGAAGTTCTGCCCGTCATACATCGGGTCGGTGGTGCCGCCCCATCCGTAGGCTCCTCCATGGAAAAAGACCATTACAGGCTTTGCCTCTTCAGAACCGGCAGTCCCTTCGCTTTCCCATATATTAAGGGTCAGGCAGTCCTCGTTCTTGGGGAAAGATGAGGCCGGCTCCGTGGGCCACTCGTATTGCAGAGCAGTGTATCCGAAGTCGTAACACTCCACCTCTTCATCGCTTGGATCAGGAGCAACAGGCGCTTTCCACCTGAGATCATCAACAGGCGGTTTCGCATATGGAACACCCTTGAAGGATGTGACTCCATCTTTTGACTGTCCCAGCATTACACCGTTTTCACAGGTGACCTTCACAGGGTCAGTTACCTTGGCGCTGTCATCCGCTTCATCCGAGGTAGTTGAACCTCCACATGCTGTGAGACCCATAAGGCCCAGCGTCAGCACTGCAACAGCCATAAGCCATTTAAGATTCTTTCTCATTGTGATCCCTCCTTTTTATTATCCTTGTTTTTAGTATTATACCATATCAACTGTGATACAATTGATATGCATATTTCCGAACAGATCAGACAAGGGGGGAATAATATGATCGGT
>CADBRY010000120.1 GCA_902797195.1 uncultured Eubacteriales bacterium | reverse complement strand
CGGCCACCAAAGCCGGCCGGGAGAATGAGATGTATATATTCGATAAGCGAATAACAATTGAACAAAGAGATTATCTGGAGAAGTACCTCAACGCGTATGAGTACAAAACCTCGGGGTTGTCTTTCTCCGCGCTGTACATGTGGCGGGACATCAACCAGTTCAGCTGGGAAGAGATCGGCGACTACATGTGCATAACGGGCGTCAGCCACCTGGAGCTGGAAGAAGGGATCGAGTTGCCTTTCCTCTTCCCGCCCCTGACGAAGACCGGGGAGTACGACAGGGAAAAACTTCGCCAGACGATTTTTGATGCAAAGGCAATTTTTGACGAGCAGGGACATCCTTTCAGCTTGAGGCTGGTGCCATTTCATCTGATGGAGATCATCAGGGAGGCGGTGCCGGAGCTCAAGTGGCAGGACGACAGACCCAACTACGACTACATCTACCTGACCCAGGATCTGATCGATCTCAAGGGGCGGGATTTCCACAAGAAAAAGAACCACCTCAATTATTTCAAGAAGACCTACGATTACGAGTACATCGAAATGGGGTCGGACATGGCCGAGGAAGCCATGGAATTTATCGCGGAATTCAACAGCCGAAAAGAAGTCCCCGCCCACGAGATGGAGATGCTCAAGATGGAGGAGCGGGCCATGGAGGACGTTTTCCACAACATTGAGGCGGTGAATTACAGCGCGGGAGCGATCCGGATCGACGGGAAGATCGAGGCCATCGCCATCGGCGGACAGCTGGGCGGAAACATGATCACCGAGCACGTGGAGAAAGCCAACGTAAACTTCAGGGGTCTTTACCAGGCCATCAACAATGAGTTTTGCAAGAACGTGGCATCAAGAGCCAAATATATAAACAGAGAAGAGGACATGGGTATACCAAATCTTAGAAAGGCAAAGCTGTCTTACAGACCATGCAAGCTTCTGGAAAAGTATATCGCAACATTTCGTTAATTTTTTAACGAAAATTCGCCTAAACCTATTGAAATCATTTTTCATTATGGTATCATTGTACTAAAGCGTTACAAAGCAGTGATATAGTTCGGTAGTGCCCTTTGGATAATCCGAAGAGCTATCAAGTTGTTGACCTGTTGGAAATACTTATTTGAACGTTAAGGAGGAGAAAAGTATGAGAGAAGTAGTAATTGCCAGCGCAGCCAGAACAGCGATCGGTAAGTACGGCGGAAGCCTGAAAGACATTCCAACAAGACAGTTGGGAGCTATTGCCATCAAGGGAGCCCTTGAAAAAGCAGGAATCAAGCCAGATCAGGTCGACGAAGTCGTTATGGGCTGTGTTCTTCAGGGTGGCCTTGGCCAGAACGTTGCACGTCAGATGATGCTGGATGCAGGACTTCCTGTTGAGATCCCGGCAATGACAATAAACAAAGTTTGCGGTTCCGGCCTCAGAGCTGTTGAACTTGCTGCACAGATCATCAAGGCTGGCGATGCTGACATCGTCGTTGCAGGTGGTGCAGAGAACATGTCAGCTTCACCTTATGTAGTACCTGCTGCAAGATGGGGAGCAAGAATGTTCGACAGCAAGATGGTAGACATGATGGTAAACGACGGCCTTTGGGACGCATTCAACAATTACCACATGGGTATGACTGCAGAAAACGTTGCTGAGCAGTGGGGACTGACCCGTGAAGAGATGGACGAGTTCGCAGTTGTTTCTCAGAACAGAGCTGAAAAGGCAATCGACAGCGGAGTTTTCAAAGATGAGATTATCCCCGTATCAATTCCTCAGAGAAAGGGCGATCCAATCATCTTCGACACAGACGAGCACCTCACCCGTGGATCCACAATGGAAAAGGTTGCAAAGCTTAAGCCCGCATTCAAGAAGGACGGCGGCGGCGTAACAGCAGCAAACGCTTCCGGAATCAACGACTCCGGCGCAGCTGTAGTAGTTATGTCAAAAGAAAAGGCTGACGAGCTGGGAATCGAGCCTATGGCAACGATCATCTCCTATGCATCAGCCGGTGTAGATCCGAAGATCATGGGCGTAGGACCTGTTCCTTCCTCACAGAAGGCTCTCGATAAGGCCGGACTGAAGATCGGAGACATCGACCTCGTTGAAGCAAACGAAGCTTTCGCAGCACAGTCACTGGCAGTCAGAAAGGATCTGGAACTTGATCCCGAAAAGACCAACGTAAACGGTGGCGCAATCGCACTGGGACACCCCATCGGTGCATCCGGCTGCAGAATCCTCGTAACCCTGCTTTATGAGATGAAGAGAAGAGACGCCAAGAAGGGTCTCGCAACTCTCTGCATCGGCGGCGGCATGGGAACATCCCTCATCGTCGGAAGATAAGGCGCGGCGAGCAAAAGCAACGAATTAAGGCGGCATGACATGCCGCCTTTTTCATTGCAATACACCGCCGATGTCACGTTTTCAAAGATTCGAACACAAGTGTAACCCTACAATGTTATAATGTACTAAATCAAATTTCGTGTTTCGACACCGGACGTTGTGCGTCAACATTAATAATCAGGGGGGAGGCGGTCACAATATTCGAAAAAGACGAACTCGTATATCGCCGCTTCCTTACGGACG
This sequence comes from uncultured Eubacteriales bacterium, assembly GCA_902797195.1. GTDB lineage: Bacteria > Bacillota > Clostridia > Peptostreptococcales > Anaerovoracaceae > Lentihominibacter. The sequence continues at coordinate 436 of CADBRY010000120.1, read as the reverse complement.
GAGATGAAAACGATCTGCGGATACTGCTCGATAGACATCGGGAGGGGTTGGTCCTCTTCCTGATGGGCTATGTTGGAAACGAAGAAGATGCGGAGGAACTGATGATGGACGCCTTCGCAGTGGCAGCTTCAGGGACATCGACCTTTTCCGGAAAAAGCAGTTTCAAGACCTGGCTGTTCGGGATCGCCCGCAACCAGGCGAAGATGTTCCTGAGAAAAAGGAAGGGATTCTTCTTTTCTCTGGACGAAGTGACCGAAGAAAGGCACCTGCAGCCGGTGGGAGATACTGCCACCCCGGTCATGCCGGAGCTGGACCTTCTTAGGCAGGAGCAGAACAGAGAACTGTACCAGGCACTGGAAACTCTGCCTCCAGGCCACAGACAGGTGCTCTATCTGATATACTTTGAGGACATGGACGCAGATGAAGCGGCCCTCGT
>CADBRY010000119.1 GCA_902797195.1 uncultured Eubacteriales bacterium | reverse complement strand
CACAGGGGATGAGACCGAAAATCTCTCCAACGCGGAGAAGCTGTTTCAGGAGATCCAGAGTCTCAAGGCCAGTGTCAACACACTGAAGGAGATGGAGTTCTCAGGATCGGAGCATGAAGGGGAAGCCCCTCAGGCGGCCCCGGCCCCACAGGCGGCCCCGGCGGCTCCCGCTCCACAGGCAGCCCCGGCGGCTCCCGAAAAGTCGGGGGGAGACAAGGTCGTCAAGATACTGAAGGATGAAGAGGCAAAGGCGGAGGACAAGCCCGCCGAAGGCTCTCCTTTTGCTGAGAAATACAGGCAGCAGATGAGGCAGCAGCTTATGCAGGAGCAGCCTCGAAGCCAGACGGCCGACGCCAGAAGGGCGCGAAAAGAAGAGCGAGCGATACACAGAGAAGAGCTTCGCAAAGAGAGGGAACTTCAGAAAGAGCTGCGTGCAAAAAAACGCGCCGAGGCCAGACAGCAGAAATTAAAAGAGGACGAGGAGAGAAGAAAAGAGCGCCGGGCCCGGGCTAAGGAACTTCAGAAGAGAAGGGAGATCCGGGCAGAAGTAAAACGCCAGAAGAAACTTGCGGCGAAGACAGCCAAGCTTGGAGGCGGCGTCGTTGAAACCCACGGGACCCAGATAAGCACCGAGATAAAACCGGTGGCAAGGTATTCCTTAAAGGATCTTCTCGGCATAGCTCCCAGAAAAAAACTCAAAGAAGCGGAGACGGAGGAAGAACGTCTGAACCTTCAAAAGGAGTATGATGCCAAGGCTGTGGAGGCCAGGCAGGCAGCGACTCACCTGAGGAAGGTCAGAGAGAGGGAATTCAAGAGCAGCGGTTTGGGCCGTTTCATCGACAGAGTATTCACCTTCTCGGAAAAACATAAAAAATCCATGCTCCTTCTTTCCGTTGGAGCGATCCTGACGGTGTGTGTGGGACTGGCAGGATATTTCAATTACTATACCATATACGAATACTCCTACAACGATCAGTTCCTCGGATATGTAAAGAACCAGGACGACGTGCTGCGTATAACCGAAATGGTCCAGAAGGAACTGTCAAAGGACAAGGACATTCAGGTCGTAATAGACGAGGACGACATTGACTTTGAACGAGTCTCCTCCGTAAACAAAGATATAACCCCTGACACCTCCGACGAGGTCCTCAGACGACTCACCTACATGGGCGATTTGAACGTGAAAGCCTGGGGCGTATACGTTGATGACAGAAGAGTAGGAGCTGTGGCTAAGAAGGAGACTGCCGCCGACGTCCTTAAAAACCTTGAGAAGAGATATTCAAGCGGCAAGGAAGGCGCGGTGATAGAGAAGGCCGAAGTCCAGGAGAAGATAGAAGTCAAAAAATGCAACACTGATCTCAGAAACGTTCTGGATACGGAGGAGATGACCGACAGACTTTGTACGGACGAAGAAAGAGAGTCGGTGCACGTGATAGCCGAAGGTGAGACCCTGAGCAAAATAGCTGAGTTCTATCATACGACTGAGGAGAAAATCCTGAAGGATAACAACGGAATGGATCCCGCTCAAATGACGGCGGGGGCCAGCATCGTAATCAAACAGACAACGCCTCCCGTTACGGTCAGGATAACGGAAAAACGCGACTACGACCACGTCATCGAATATAAAACGGAAGAAAAGAGAACCGACGAAATGTACGAAGGCGAGGAAGAGGTCCAGCAGGAAGGCGAGGACGGAGAGGAAGAGATATCCGAACGTTACGTTTCAATAAACGGCAAGATAAACGATGAAGATACGAAGATCCTGAACCGCAAGGTCATCAAGAAAGCCGTCACAAAAGTCGTCCTGATCGGTACGGCGGAAAGACCTCCATCCGTTGGGGACGGAGTGTATATCTGGCCCATGGAGAGCGGGTATACCCTTACATCCCGTTACGGATACAGATGGGGCAGACTGCATGCGGGCATCGACCTTGGTACCAGAGTCGGCAACGATGTGGTCGCGGCCGATGGCGGGATCGTAACACGGGCAGGATACTTTGGAGGCTATGGTCTTTGCGTGGATATAGACCATCAGAACGGACAGTCGACCAGATACGGGCATCTCAGCCAGACCCTGGTAGACGTGGGTGATGAAGTTTATGAAGGCCAGCACATAGCAGAGGCAGGCAATACGGGATTCAGTACAGGTCCCCACCTGCACTTTGAGATCCACATCAACGGAAACTCAACAGACCCGTTGGGGTATCTGCCATAAGCAGGAAAGGCAACGCAGCTTTTTAAGGACAGATCACGAGCCATATATAAAAGAGGAAAAAAGATGGCAAGAAGAAGGCGCCGCAGCAAACAATTCAAAGACAGCAGCAAGATAATCGATATGGAGCAGGCCCGGCAGGAGCGCCAGAGAACCCGCATGAAGGATGAGGACCGGCAGCAGTCCCGTACAGAAGCGTCTCCGGAAACCGCCGCAAGGCAGAGCAGCCGTAAACTCAAACTGCGGAAGAGAAAGCAGATCCGCAGGAGGATCATATTCGCTGTGCTGGCTCTTGTGCTGATCGTCGGCGCAGTATCCTTTGGACGCATAGTGATGCTCAAGCACGAGCTGCGTCAGGCTGAAAAGCAGCAGGAAATATATCAGAAGGAAAAAGAGCAGCTTGAAAAGGAAATGGAGGAGATCAACGACCTGGATCACCTTGAAGAGCAGGCCAGAGATCAGATGAGACTTATAAAGCCGGGAGAGACTTTGTATATATTCCCGGAGGATACGGCAGAGTAATGGACCTACATTCCAGATCGACGATTAACTATATAAAGGACAAATACGGGTTCAGTCTCAGGAAGGGACTCGGACAGAACTTCCTTATAGATCCCCGTCCCCTGATGGAGATGATAGAAGGGAGCGGAACCGGCAGTGAGGATCTCGTCATAGAGATCGGCCCCGGGATCGGTGCTCTTACGGCGGAGGCTGCCCGGGCCGCCGCCCACGTGACAGCCATAGAGCTGGACGACAAGCTGATACCCATACTTTCCGAGACTCTCAGCGGTCACGAAAATGTGGATGTAGTCCACGGGGATGTGCTGGAAGTGGATCTTGAAGAGCTGAT
>CADBRY010000118.1 GCA_902797195.1 uncultured Eubacteriales bacterium | reverse complement strand
ATCGTTGGCCTTTGTATCTTCCACTATCTGCTCATAGGTAAATCCCTTTGCGGGGACCTTGCCGTTGACTCTCTGGTGCATATCGTAGGTGTGGCTCTCGAATTCGAATTTAGGATACTCTTTTCTGACCTTCTGTATCACATCCCATCCGATGTAGTGGTTCTGAGTAATATCCGCCACATAATCATCGGTGGTCTCTCCCACGTGATGTCCGATTATGAATGAGGTGGCGGCCTGGTCGTATTTTTTGATGATGGGATAAGCGAAATGATATACGCCGTAGTCTCCGTCGTCGAAGGTTATGAGCACAGCCTTTTTAGGCAGCTCCTTTTTTCCCAGATACCACTGACGGAACTCATCCAGAGTAAGAGTCTTATATCCATTGTCATGGAGATACTTCATCTGCTCGTCAAAAGCAGATTCCACTATGATAAGGCTGCTGTTGGCCTCTTCCTGGGATGATATAACAGCGTGATAAGCCAGCACAGGCACCTTCTGGGCATATTTGCTTTTGTCGTAATATGCTTCCACGGGATCGGATGGCTCACCGGTATATTCCGTATCATTGAAGGGATCCTTTCTGATCGCCTCTACGATGTATTCGTGTTCCTTTTCGTTATCGTAATCTTTGATGGTGAATTTCGTATCCCCATTGGTATATCCAAGGGTCTCATCTCCATCGTCAGTCCTCTCAAGGATCTTGTATCCTTTGGCCTTTTTTGCGGCATCCCATTTAAGACCAACCTGAGAATAGCACACATTGGCCGTGACTCCTTCCACCTTGCCCGGCGTCAGCAGGGCTTGAAGTGGCGACTTGAACTGAAAAATGCCAATGGCTGCGGCTACCACAACAACCGCTGCCGCAAGTGCGATCACGATCTTCTTAAGATTGTTCTTTTTTCTTCTTTTTCTTCTGCTCATAAATATCTCTCCGAGTGCCGTTTCAAAGTCATGTCACTTTACGGGCCTGTCAAAAACAACAAAGGGCAGGACAGCGATGTCCCACCCTCAACATCCTTAAAGCATCGCCGTCAGGATCGACAATATACTATTTTCTCAGTCCCAGACGTGCGATCAGACTTCTGTATCTCTCAAGATCGTTTTCCTTGAGATAGTTGAGAAGATTTCTTCTCTGTCCAACCATCTTCAGAAGACCTCTTCTTGAGTGGTGATCTTTCTTGTGGACCTTCAAATGCTCATTGAGATCGTTGATCCTGTAGGTAAGGATAGCGATCTGAACATCGGGAGAACCTGTGTCCCCTTCCTTGAGCTGATACTCTTTGATGATTTCTGCTTTCTTTTCTGCTGTGATCATTTTGTTCCTCCTTTGATCTTATACACCTGCAGCCGTGCTATCCGTCGGAGTTTCGGATACCTCAGCTTCAGGTAAACTCGCAAGTGGTATCTTACCACATATGCTCATGGGATTCAAGCGGCAATTTCAGAGACTTCCTGTCTGAATCTCAGAGGCCATCCTATCTGAAATACTCCACCGCCGATTCAAACATCTTCATGTCGTATTCACCGGGGACATTCTTGTAGAGGTACTTTCCTGTTCTCTCCGCATGTCCCATTTTGCCGAAGACTCTTCCATCGGGAGATGTCATCCCCTCGATGGCGAGCATGGATCCGTTGGGATTGTATTTGATATCCCTTGTGGGATTGCCCTGGAAATCCACATACTGTGTAGCCACCTGCCCCTTGTCCGCAAGCTCCGAAAGCACCGCGTCGGGAGCGATCAGCCTTCCTTCACCGTGGGATACAGGGACGGTGAATATATCTCCCGGGCGTGTATTGGCAAGCCATGGGCTCAGGTTCGAAGCCACCCTTATCCTCACCATCTTTGACTGATGCCGTCCGATCTCATTAAAAGTGAGTGTGGGGCAGTTTTCATCCGTGTCCACGATCTTTCCAAAGGGGATCAGTCCCAGCTTTATAAGGGCCTGGAATCCGTTGCATATACCTGCGGCAAGTCCTCCCCTTTCATCCAGGAGTCTCTCTACAGATTCTTTTACCGCCGGATTTCTGAAGAACGCTGTGATGAATTTACCGGAACCGTCAGGCTCATCTCCTCCTGAGAATCCACCGGGAATGAAGAACATCTGAGCCTGATCCATTGCCTTTGCAAATTCCTCAACGGACCTGTCGATATCCTCGGCGGTCAGATTCCTTATGACCATGATCTGCGCCTCGGCTCCCGCTCTTTCAAAGGCTCTTGCGGAATCGTACTCGCAGTTGGTTCCGGGGAATGCGGGGATTATTACACGAGGTCTTGCGGTCTTAACCACAGGTCCCTTGGCAGCTCCGTCCTTCCTGTCGCAGGTGATCCTCAGGATCTGGGACTTGTCCGACTCTATGTTCATGGGGTATACCCCTTCCAGAGTACCCTCATAGATCTTCTCAAGTTCCTCAAGTTCTATGGCCTCTCCCCCATAGGATATGGCCGGCTCGTCCGTCGTGCGTCCAATAAGCCTTAAGCCTTCGATCTCGGGCATTTCCTTGGCCGCCTCAATGATGAAGGATCCGTATTTGCACCGGAAAATCCTCTGTACATCAAGCTCATCTGTAAAGGCAACGCCCACTTTGTTACCAAGGCTCATCTTCATTACAGCCTCGCCGATGCCTCCCGGACCCGGGGTGTATACAGAGCATATTATTCCCTTATCGTTAAGGTCTTTTATGATATCAAAATTCTTGAGAAGGGACTCTGCAGTGGGAAGTCCGTCGCCCTCTGTTTCGGGCTCCAGAAGGTAGATCTCGTGCCCTGCTTTCTTGAACTCGGGGGACAGTATATTCTCAGCTTCCTCCGTGGTCACCGCAAAGGAGACCAATGTGGGAGGAACATGGATATCCTCGAAGGAACCGCTCATGGAATCCTTGCCTCCGATTGCGGCCGCTCCAAGCCCCATCTGTGCCTTGAGGGCGCCGAGAAGTGCCGCCGCAGGTTTTCCCCATCTTTCACTGTCTTTTTCCAGTTTTTCGAAGTATTCCTGGAAGCTAAGGTATATGGCTTCTCGTCCTGCACCTGCCGCAATGAGCTTACATATGGAATCCACCACGGCGAGATATGCCCCGTGATAGGGGCTGGCCTCTGATATATATGGATCAAAACCGTAAGCCATGAGAGATACCGTGGAGGATGTGCTCTTTTCCACTGAGATCTTCTGAGCCATTACCTGAGGAGGCGTTTTCTGGAATATGCCGCCAAAGGGCATGAGCACCGTTCCCGCACCTATGGTGGAGTCGAATTTCTCCGAAAGTCCCTGTCTGGAACATGTCCTCAGGCTTCCCGCAACTTCCTTCATGTTCTCGGTAAATGTGCCTGTTATTTGAGCTTCGGGCATTTCCGCTTTGCCCGTCTTTATCTCTATGTGTTTTTCCGCACCGTTTGAATCAAGGAATTCTCTTGAAATATCCACTATGGTTTTGCCTCTCCAGTGCATCACAAGACGGGGTTCTTCAGTCACGACGGCGACAACTGTTGCCTCCAGATTTTCCTCCGCGGCAAGACTGAAGAAGGCTTCTCTGTCTTCCTCTGCGATCACCACAGCCATTCTTTCCTGTGACTCGCTTATGGCCAGTTCCGTTCCATCAAGACCATCGTATTTTTTCGGCACAACATCAAGGTTGATGTCAAGACCCTCTGCAAGCTCGCCAATGGCGACGGAGACTCCTCCCGCTCCGAAGTCGTTGCATCTCTTTATCATCCTTGAAGCTTTCCCGTTTCTGAAAAGCCTCTGGAGCTTTCTCTCCTCGGGGGCGTTGCCTTTCTGGACTTCGGCTCCGCAACTTTCAAGGGAAGATACATCGTGGGACTTTGAAGACCCTGTTGCTCCTCCGCAGCCGTCTCTTCCCGTTCTTCCGCCGAGAAGAATGACAAGGTCTCCCGGCTGAGGCTTCATGCGAACTACGTTCTCAGCGGGAGCCGCACCTATGACGGCGCCCAGTTCCATATGCTTCGCCGCATAGCCTTCGTGGTAGATCTCCTCCACCAGCCCTGTTGTGACGCCGATCTGGTTTCCGTATGAGGAGTATCCGTCGGCTGCGGCGGTTACTATCTTTCTCTGGGGAAGTTTTCCTTCCAGAGTCTCATCTATGGGTTTCAGGGGATCGGCTGCACCTGTGATCCTCATGGCGGAGTACACATAGGCTCTTCCCGAAAGGGGATCTCTGATAGCTCCTCCTATGCAGGTCGCCGCTCCGCCGAAGGGCTCGATCTCAGTAGGATGATTATGGGTCTCGTTCTTGAACAGCAGGAGCCAGTCCTCATCCTTTCCGTCGATCTTCGCCTTTATCTTCACCGTGCATGCGTTGATCTCTTCCGATTCGTCAAGTCCATCCAGCCTGCCCTGAGCCTTCAGAGCTTTGGCAGCTATGGTCCCTATATCCATAAGAGTGACAGGCTTGGTCCTGTTCAGGCTCTTTCTTATTTCCAGGTATTCCTCGTAAGCTTTTTCCAGAGTTTCATCTTCAAAACTCACCTTGTCTATTATGGTATTGAATGTGGTATGTCTGCAGTGGTCGGACCAGTAGGTATCGATCATCCTTATCTCGGTTACACTGGGTGCTCTGCCCTCTTTTTTGAAGTAGTCCTGACATACCTTAATATCTCCTTCGTCCATGGCAAGCCCCATCTCACCGATGAGCATGCGAAGGCCTTCCCCGTCCATGTCGTTGAAGGTTTCTATTACAGCCACATCCGCAGGATCCTCGTAGACCACTCTCAGAGTTTCAGGGATCTCCATCTGTGCCAGCCTGGTCTCCACCGGATTGATCACGCTGTTCTTGACAGCTTCTATGTCCTGTTCGCTGAGTTTTCCCTTAAGGGCGATCACCTTCGCATATGCAACCACAGGTCTTTCAAGGCGTGAGATGATCTGTATGCACTGTGCCGCAGAGTCCGCTCTCTGGTCGAACTGTCCCGGCTGGGCTTCCACCGCGAAAACATACCATCCGTTGAGCTGGGCTTCTTCAAAGGTCCTGTACACCTTATCAAGCTGAGGCTCTGAAAACACGTTTCCTATGCTCTCCTCGAAAAGCTCCGGGGTGACTCCTTCCACGTCGTAACGATTCAGTATCCTCACCTGCTCCAGCCCTGTTATGCCGGAAAAGGTCTTAAGTTCTGAAAGCAGCGCCTTCGCCTCACCGGAAGCTGATTCTTTTTTCTCTACAAAAACTCTGAAAACCATGAGTATCTCCTTTTATTATCTGCTGCAGGCCAGGGCTCTCTGACCGATATCTTTTCTGTAATATGCTTTCTCGAAGCTTATTTTCTCTACGTTTGAATAGGCCAGTTCTATTGCCTTTCCAAGATCTTCGGCAACCGCCGTGACCCCAAGGACTCTTCCGCCGCTGGTCTTCAGCACCTCGTCCTGAAGCTTTGCGCCGGCGACGAACACGTCAACATCTTCATCCAGCTCACCCATGAGGATCTCATGCCCCTTCTCATAGCTTTGGGGGTAGCCGCCTGAGGCCATCACCACACAGCATGAGCTTTTATCCGCGAATTTCACTTCCACTTCCTCAAGTCTTCCGTCGGTTACCGCCTGCATCACTGTGAGTAGATCGCTTTCGAGCAAAGGCAATACAGCCTGGGTCTCCGGATCTCCAAATCTGCAGTTGTACTCGATCACCTTGGGTCCCTCATCCGTTATCATAAGGCCGAAATACAGGCATCCTTTGAATGTTCTGCCTTCGTCGTTCATGGCTTTTATCGTTGGAAGGAAGATCTCCTCCATGCACCTTGCGGCCACTTCCTCGGTGTAATATGGATTCGGCGCCACAACGCCCATTCCTCCGGTGTTCAGACCTTTGTCCCCGTCCAGGGCCCTCTTGTGATCCTGGGATGACAACATGGGCACGATGGTTTTTCCATCTGTGAATGAGAGGACCGAGACTTCAGGTCCCGTGAGAAATTCCTCTATAACTATGCGGCTGCCGCT
>CADBRY010000117.1 GCA_902797195.1 uncultured Eubacteriales bacterium | reverse complement strand
TGATGATGCCGGTGGTAAACCGAAGCTTCCATTTGCTTCCCTTGCCGTAGCTGCGGCTCTCAAGAGCTCGCATTATTCCGATCACTCCGGAGAATGCGTAGGCGACGAGAAGGTAGAGGACGACGAATGCCAAGGGGACGTTATTCAGTGACAGTGAAAACAGTCCAAGGTCAAATATGGCGATGCCGAGGAACAGCAGCTGCTTTCCGCCAACCATGTAACGGGCCATTTTCACATAGTAAACGATGTATCTTAAGCCCGCTGCGAGGAGAGTGATGCAGAATATGCCTATGGTGATCTTAAGCCCGGCCTCAGGTGAGGCGAAAATAAGGAGACTCAAGAGGATCGTGAATATCCCGAATATTACTTCTCTTACGCGCCTTCCTTTACTCATTTCAGCGCCTCCCTCGTGTGCTGCTCCACCAGTTTGCGATAATCGCGAATGCCTTTGAATCCTTTTTTGTCAAAGTCAATGGATATGCCCGCAAGGGGATTGCCTGAAGCAAATATCCGACTGGTTACCATGCTCTTATGTTTCAGCGCAGCCATGAAAAACTTACCAAGATAAGTATCGTCCTTCATATCGGGAGCGGCCTCAATGTACTCCTGCTGATATTTTCCAATATCAAAATCAGGGATCTCCCGGCCGGAGATTTTCTCACCGAGTGCTTTCCAGTCGTCGCATGCATCCAGCTGTCTTTTGGTGATTATGTTGTAGATCTCATCATTCCATGGGATCACAGCTTTTGAATCGTATATACCCGCAGAAAAATCCTCTACGTTTCCATGGAGATATTTCAACGCGTAGATCATCTGACAGAAAGCATGCAGATAGTCTGAGGGATTATCCTTGATTATCTCTTCATAATCCTTCCATGCAGGCAGGTAGGCGTAGCGGGCAAAACTGTAGTCGGGAAGATGTCCCGCGCGCCCGTGTCCCAGATTCATTATTGAGTTTTCATTTGTCTGGAAGGGACTGTTTATATACACGCCGTTCACAATATCATCCTCTGCGGAAACACTGTGACGGAAAGTTATCCTGCGCCGCCGGTATCTCCCGGTTCCCGATGTCTCTTCCCCATGTCTCTCGTCTCCTCTCGGGTCGTCGGGAACCAGTTCGTCAAAATGAAAATCCGTATTGTTTATCACAAGTGAGGGCGTCCCGGCGAAGTTTCTGTGCGCCCAGGTGTCGGCCAGCACATGCATGGCGATGCCTGCAGCCTGAAGACTGGATCCCTTCACGCTCTTGACGGTCTCCACAAGAAGCTCGCTGTTAGGGTGGCAGATAAGCCGATATTTGTTTCTGTATCTTTTGGAGCACTTCTTTCGGTCGGCGTGGAGATCCCCGGGAAGAAAGTGGAAGGAAGCCCATATGCGCGTCATTTCCTGAAGGCTCAATGGGTCGCCCCCTGCATCCATAAGTTCCAGCTGCAGCTGGGTGGTGGCAGCGGCCTTTGGACCTTTGACCATATCCAGGAAGGTCTCTGTGCAAAGGTCAACGAACTGGGCACTGTAACAGATGTCCAGACTCTCTTCATGGTTGTAACCCGCCAGGAATGCGGCGCAGTATGTGGCGTAGTAGTGAAAATCCTTTTGCATATACTATTCTCAGACCGCGGTCTGAGCTCCCGTTTTTTTCTGCCGTAAGAGCTTTCTGAGCCGGAAGGCGGAAACGATCATAAGCAGCAGCATATATAAAGATGTAGAGTCTACAATGAGAGTGATCAGGGTCTCCATCTTTAAAAGTTCAATATCATTGATCTTTCCGATGGCGCCGGCGGCGTATATGGCAATAGCGGCTGAGTAAACCAGAACCAGAAACATGGCGCAGACAAGATATCCGTTTTTCTTCTTGATGCCCTTGCCCTCTGCGATCGCGCTTCTGCTGATGTTCACCCTGAACAGCAGATCCACAAGGGTGACGATAACAAGCATGATGATGACAGTGATTCTAATGAGAAGATTCGTCCGTGCATCTTCAGGCACGCTATCCAGGAGCGTGCCTTCACCACTGAAATAAAAAACGGTGGTTCTGACTACGCTCCAGACCGCAAATACCAGTATGCCTACGCCTGCACTTACCAGGTTGCTTTGGGCTTTTCTTATTTTGACATCCATTTGATCAAATGATTAAACACACTATCCTTTATAATATGATACTAACACAACGACAGTCTGTAGTCCATTGAAGAAGACTTCCCTATCCTTGACACTGTCATACGTGGTCAATATAATCAGATAGAAGGAGAGAAGCCTATGAAAGCAGTGATCACAGCCGGCGGAACAAGCGAACGTATCGACGATGTGAGGACCATTACAAACTCGTCTACGGGCAGTCTTGGAAAGGCAATAGCAGAGGCTTTTAACGCCTGTGAGTCCATAGACAGGATCTACTACATCCACGGTCTCAGAGCGGTGCTGCCGGAAGGAGAAAAAATAGAGTTTATCCCTATCGAAGGGGTTATGGATCTTCAGGAGAATCTGACGAGGACACTCAAGGATAATGACATTGATGTGTGCATCCACGCCATGGCTGTAAGCGATTATATGGTGCATCGGGTGACCACTCTGGATAAGCTTTTGGGAAAAGAAGATCCCGAAAATGCCCAGGATCTTTCGGGGAATAAGATCAGCTCCGACATCGACGATCTGATCATACATATGAAGAGATCTCCGAAGGTCATTAGCGGTATAAAGGCAACGAGCCCGGGCACAGTCCTTGTGGGATTCAAACTTCTCAGCGGGGTGCCTCATGAGGAACTTATCGATGTGGGATACAGACTGCTGCAGAAAAATGACTGCGACTTTGTGATGGCAAACGACTTGAAAGAGATAGGCAAAGACTATCACAAGGGCTACCTGATCCACAGAGATAAAAGTTACGACAGGATGAATACAAACGAAGAGATTGCACAGACTATTCTTGAGAGAGTGTGCGAAACTGTCGATGATGGGAGATAAAAAGAAATGAAAATCATTCTAGGAGTTACGGGAAGCATATCCGCATACAGGGCGGCGGATATAGGAAACAGGCTTACAAAAGAAGGCTTTGACGTTCAGGTGATACTCACCGACGGAGGTTCGCAATTCATAACTCCGTTGACTTTGCAGACCCTTACAAAAAACCCGGTGCACATGGACGCCTTCAGCGAAGAAGATCCCAAATCGGTAAAACACATAGACCTTGCACAGAAATCGGATCTGATCCTAATCGCTCCGGCCACGGCCAATATAATAGGAAAGGTGGCATCAGGGATCGCCGACGACCTTCTGAGCGCGACCATAATGGCGGCCTACGGGCAGACTCCCGTATACATAGCGCCAGCCATGAACACCATAATGTACGAGAATCCCATAGTCCAGGGGAATATCGAAAAACTCAGATCCCTGGGATATAATTTCATAGATCCAAAAGATGACCATCTGGCCTGCGGAACTACCGGAAAGGGAGCCCTGGCAGATGTGGATAGAATAGTTGATACGATAAAACTTGCCGGAGGTATGGTTTCGCGATGATAAGATTTGAAAGCACCAGAGGTGGAGCAGCCGAGAAAACAGCTGCTCAGGCGATAATCCAGGGAATAGCCGAGGACAAAGGTCTGTTCGTTCCCGACAGAATTCCTGAATTACCTGAAACAATTTCCGCCTACAAGTGTAAAACATATAAAGAGGTAGCAACGAGCATAATAGGAGCCTTCTTCGATGACTTTACCGATGAGGAACTGAAGTACTGCATCGATGGAGCATACACGGAAAAGTTCACATCGCCGGATGTGGTTCCGGTTGTGGAGGCGGGAGGCGCTCACTTCCTTGAGCTGTATCA
>CADBRY010000116.1 GCA_902797195.1 uncultured Eubacteriales bacterium | reverse complement strand
GCTATCGAAGAGGGACTGAGATTTGCTATCCGTGAAGGCGGAAGAACAGTAGGATCCGGAGTTGTAACCGAGGTTATCGAGTAATCGAGTAATCCGAGGGTACTCAAAACTATAGGAAATAATAAAAAGGTCGTTGTGCTGACTCGTGTGGCGACCTTTTTTAGTGCTATTGTTTAAAAGGTTCCCTCCCATAAAATAAATGGTAAAAAATGACAAAAATTTTTTGCAGTGGGTTGATGTATATGTTAGAATAAACCTGCTGATAGAAAGGACCTATTTAATATGAAGGATAAATACATATCTGATTTTGTTACAAGCGAGGAGATCACTACCTATCTCATGGTCAAGAGCCTCGCTATAAAAGTGGGCGCAAACCACAAGCAGTACCTTGATCTTCTACTTGGAGACAAAACCGGAGAGATCAACGGGAAAAAATGGGACATAGCCGATGAGGAGGCGGTGGGTCTAAGGGAGATCACCGAGTCCAGCATAATCAAGATCAAGGCTCTTGTGACCGAGTGGAATGGTCAGAAGCAGCTGAGGATCAGCAGGATCCGCAAGACCGGTGCTGAGGACAATCTTGAGATGTCCGATTACATAAGTGCCGCTCCCGAAAAGGCTTCGGACATGTACAGCTACATCTACGAGAGGGCGGAAGGATTTGTTGACAAAGACCTCCGTTGCCTTTGCACAAAAGTGCTCAGCGACAGAAAAGAAAAGCTCATGTACTATCCGGCGGCTCAGAAGAATCACCATGCCCAGCAGGCGGGGCTCCTCTACCACATCAAGAGAATGCTCATGACCGCGGAGAGGGTCTGCGAAGTGTACACCAACCTGGACAGGGAACTTCTCATGGCCGGGGTGATACTTCACGACATAGAGAAGATGGACGAGATCGAATCCAACGAGATGGGTGTCTCCCCGGGATACTCCTTTGAAGGAAAGATGCTTGGACACCTGGTGCTGGGCGTGAGAGAAATGGAGAAACTTGCGGAGGAGCTTGGAATCCCCAGGGAGAAGGCCGTGATGATCGAGCACATGATGCTGTCCCATCACTACGAACCTGATTTTGGAAGCCCCATAAGGCCACTGTTTCCAGAGGCGGAAATGCTCCACTACCTGGACATGATCGACGCCAAGATGTTCGACATGCAGGAAGCGGTGGAAAAAACCGAGCCGGGGAAATTCAGCGACAGAGTGTGGACCCTGAACAACAGGACGGTATACAGAAGAACGGAGAACGATAGATGATAAAGCGGCCAAAGGATATCAACAATATAATCAACAAACTGACCGACGCAGGATTCGATGTTTACTGCGCGGGTCAGTGCATCACGGCGGGGGAGATAGGTGAGGACCCTCAGGACTGGGACCTTTATACCGACTGCCCCCAGGACAAGCTGAGGGAGATGTTTCCCGAGGGCGAAAAGATCGGAAGCAGAACCACCAGGTTGGACTATACCACTTTTGTAAAGTCAACGGACGTCAACGTTGCAGACAGGTTTGAAGGGGTCATCGCCGACGTGGTCACCCTCAAAGGAAGCATGGAAGATCAGCTTAAGATCTACGACTTTACATGCGAGGCCATAGCCCAGCATCCTTACAAGGAAGCCATCGATCCATACGGCGGGATCGCAGATATCCGAAAGAAAATCGTAAGAGCCGCGGGGGATATCGACGCTGTTTTCAAGAAATCTCCCATCAAGATATTCAGAGCTTTAAGATACGTTGGCCTTTACGGATTCGACCTGACAAAAGACCTGTCGGAGAGGATCGCAGCCAACGCGGGGGAGCTTAAAAAAGCCGACAGAGAAGAGATCCTCTTCGAGTTTTCTACAATAATAAACGGAAATCACGCGGGGAAATTCCTGAAGATGCTAAAAGGGCTGGGCCTCATTCCTGCCATCATAGGCGAAGGCAACCAGTCATCGGGAAGGCGGGAACAGAGCGACTACGATATCCTTTCCGAAAACATCGACAAGATAAAACACATACCCCTCAGGAGGATGGCCCTCTTCTATATCTGCTTTGACAAACACTACGCCAAGGCGGTCACCCATCTTCCCCACGAGGAGCTGGACATGGAGTATCTGCTTGACGCCAAGAAGTATCTTCCCAAGATGTACTTTTCCGCCAACGACGTGGCCCTGAAGAAATTCATCTACAAGTGCGGCACCTGGGACAAGTACAACTTTATGGATAAGCTGGCCAAGGCTCAGATCATAGTATACGATTATCACAACCAGAGAGCTGTGGGCCGGGATGCGGTGCTGAAGCAGATACTTTTGGAAAGGCAACCGATCTTCGTCAGCGATCTCAGGATAGATGCGGACGATATAATAGAAGCGGGGATAACGGACGATCCGGAAAGAGCCGAGGAACTGCTTCATATGCTGCCGGACGTGGTGCACGAAAATCCGGCAAACAACGACAGGGAGAAGCTTCTCAAATTTGCGAAGAAGTTCCACAAGAGCAAGTTCAGAGCCACCTTCAGGGAAGTGAAGTGGCTGAGATAATTGATTGCAGAGGCATGGAGAGAGGATGCTTGAAGAACACAACGGAACACTGAGAGAGTTGATTTTTCATAACGACGAAAACGGCTATACTGTAGCCGTTTTTGAAACTGCCGACGACCAGTTCACCATCGTGGGAAATGT
>CADBRY010000115.1 GCA_902797195.1 uncultured Eubacteriales bacterium | reverse complement strand
CTAAGATTTGCACCATATATCAAAAGGGTGTGGCCGGAGGTTGAAGATGGCATCATCGAGTCGCCTCTAAAGGAGATCTCAAACTTCAAAGAAGCTTTTGAAAAAACAAGCGATTATTCCGGCGATGGAATCCCGGGCAGACTGTTCCTCAAGTGCGACAGCCACCTTCCCATATCCGGATCTGTAAAAGCCAGAGGTGGGATATACGAGATCCTTAAACTGGCGGAGGAGATCGCAATCGAAAACAACATGCTTTCTTATACCGACGACTACAGCAAGCTGGCTGACGATGAATTCAAGGAGCTGTTCTCTCAGTACAGCGTGGCGGTGGGATCCACCGGGAACCTGGGCCTTTCCATAGGAATAATGAGCGCCCAGCTGGGCTTCGATGTTACGGTCCACATGTCGGCGGATGCCCGCCAGTGGAAGAAGGATATGTTAAGGTCAAAAGGGGTGACGGTCAAAGAGTACCCCGATGACTATGAAGCCGCCGTGGCGCAGGGAAGACGTGAGGCGGAAGCCGATCCTAAATGCCACTTCGTGGACGATGAAAACTCACTTGATCTTTTCGAAGGATATTCGGTGGCGGCCAGGCGTCTCAAGGGGCAGCTTGATGAGCTGGGTATAAGGATCGATCCGGATCACAGGATGTATGTTTACCTGCCATGCGGAGTCGGCGGAGCTCCCGGGGGAGTCGCCTATGGGCTCAAAGAGATTTTCGGCGACGACGTCTATTGCTTTTTCGCCGAGCCCACACACGCGCCCTGCATGATGCTGGGTCTTGCCAGCGGACTTGGCAAGGAAATCAGCGTCAAGGACATAGGCATAGACGGGATAACGGAGGCTGACGGACTTGCGGTTGGAAGGCCTTCAGGTCTTGTTGCAAAGGCAATGAAGACCAGGCTTACAGGCTGTTTCAGTGTGGACGACGGCAGACTCTATCCTCTTCTTTCCATGTTAAAAGACACTGAGGGCATATTCATAGAACCATCCGCATGTGCCGGATTCCCGGGACTGGAACACATTGCTCAGGAAAGATCCGTTGGCTTTCCGGCACCGGACGAAAACTCGATCCATGTAGTCTGGGCCACGGGAGGAGCAATGGTGCCGGATGAGGAAAAGGAAGACTACTGCAGAAGGGGCCGAAAGGCCTGAGCCGGAGGAGGGCACATAATGACAAAGGTAGATATTTTTTCGGGATTTCTCGGAGCGGGCAAAACTACGCTGATAAAAAAACTCATAGAGGAGGCTTATGATGGTGAGAAGATCGTCCTGATCGAAAATGAGTTTGGAGAGATCGGAGTAGACAGTGGATTTCTGAAGGATACAGGCGTCCAGATAAATGAGATGAATTCCGGGTGCATATGCTGCACCCTGGTCGGTGATTTTGGGAGAGCGCTTAACCAGGTCATAGAAGAGTACGATCCGGACAGGATCTTGATCGAACCATCGGGTGTAGGTAAGCTGAGCGACGTCATCATCGCCGTCCGGGATCTTAAGAATGAAAGAATAAGCCTTAACGCGGCCGCCACGGTAGTGGATGCAAAGAAGTGCAGGATATACATGGCCAACTTTGGTGAATTCTATAAAAATCAGGTGGAACATGCGGGCTCCATCATTTTGAGCCACACCGACGGCCTGAGTGAAGAGAAGATGGACAGGTGTGTCTCGGATCTGAGAAAGCTCAACGAAAGCGCATCAATAGTCACCACATCCTGGGATGAGCTGGATGGCGGGGATATACTGGAGATCATGGAACAAAGGAAGAATCTGTCCGGGGAACTGGACAAGCTTAAAGAGGAAGCCCACGCCCACGCCCACGCCCACGGCCACGACCATGACCACGATCACGACCACCACGACCACCACCATGACCACGATCACGGCCATCACGACCATGACCACCACCACGCCGATGAGATATTCGATGAGATGGGAGCAGAGACGGCGCACCAATTCAGCGAAGAGCAGGTGAGGGACGCGCTTGGGGGACTGTCTAACTTCGCCGAGTGCGGACAGGTCCTTAGAGCCAAGGGCATAGTCGCCGGAGAAAATGGAAAATGGATACACTTCGACTATGTCCCCGGGGAACCTGAGATCAGAGAAGGAGCGGCCGAGACCACCGGACGGATATGCGTGATCGGCGTCGGTCTGGATGAAGAAAGAATCAGAGAACTCTTCGGGTTAGCGTGACAGGACAGAACGACAAAGTCAGTTTAGGGGAACGGAAACATGAGTGAGAGATCAGAATTACCCGTTTACCTGTTTACAGGATTTTTGGGTTCAGGGAAGACTACATTCATACAGGACGCCCTTGGAAGTGAGGGCTTTAACGACGGTGAGATAACTCTCCTTCTTCTGTGCGAGGAGGGCGAGACAGAATACGAACCGGAAAATTTTTATACGGACGATGTATATATCGAAAGGATAGAAGAGGAAGCCGATCTGGACAGGAAATTCCTGAGCGAGCTCTGCAACCGATGCCGGGCGACCCGCGTTATCATAGAGTGGAACGGGATGTGGAGGCTTGAAAGTCTTTATTCCAATATGCCGGCAAACTGGCTGATCTATCAGCAGATGATGCTTGTGGAGGCATCCACATTTCTCTTGTATAACACCAATATCAGACAGCAGACATTCGAGCAGATGGCTGGCGCGGAGCTTGTTGCGTTCAATCGCTGTGTGAGAGACGACGATTTCGAAAAGTGGCAGCTTGAAGTCCATAAGATATGCAGGGTCGCCAACAGACGATCTCAGATACTGTATGAATTCGGCGAGGATGATGTCCTGATGGATGACATCCAGGATCCCCTGCCGTACGACATGTCCAAGAAGCTCCTCCAGATAGGCGATGAAGATTTTGCGGAGTGGTATCGGGACATAAACGACAACCAGATGGATTATGAAGGCAAGGAAGTCATAATCAAAGGGCGAGCGGTAGTTGGTGAAGATATCCCTGCGGGAAAGTTCATTTTCGGCCGCCATGTTATGGCCTGCTGTGAAGAGGACATACAGTTTGCGGGTCTTTTATGCAAAGGCAACGAAGACCGGATCAATAAACTCAAGAACGGCAGCTGGATAGAGATAAGGGCCCGCATAAACAATGAATACGATGACATATACCGTGAAGAAGGTCCCATACTCACATGTTCAAAAATAACGGCGGTGGATCCCTGTGATCCGGAAGTTGCGACCTTCTGAGCATGTCACATCACGGGAATGATCCTGAGAAACGGGAGCCATTCAGGAAGCGGATTTACTTGCAAGGACTGTAGAGATTTGATAGTATTTACGGGTAGAATTTGAAAAAGAGGTGATTGACCGATGATGATCCTCATAGCAGCTCTGGCCTTTGGAGTAGTTGTACTGCTTATCCTGGCCTGGAATATGGGAATGACATTGACAACAGGTTTTCGAGGCAACGTGCCTGAAAAGATCCGCGGGATTATAAAGATAATCCTGCTTCTTGAAGTCCTTGGATTCATAGTTCTATTCGTTATGGTCCTTGTAAAGACCATGATGCTCTGATCGGGTCCACTGAAAAATGATGCTCTGATCAGAATCGATCGCTGTAGTTCAAAATGGACTTGAGGCGGCCTGAAGGAGAGCGGCGGCGGTCGCCCATGATGGTATCGTAGTAAACGATGTTTGCATCAAAAGAATTTTCTGCGGTTCTTACGATTGCGTAGGAGCCGCTTTTGTTATCTCTTGGAAGGGTAAGGCTGCCGGGATTCACAAAGTAGATTCCATTGTTCTCTGTAATAAGGGAGCAGTGGGTGTGGCCAAAGAATACCGCCTTGCAGTCATTTTCCAGAGCGCGGTAGTAGAGACCGTTAAGGTCGTACTTGACTCCTTCCCGGTGGCCGTGGGTCAAAAGGATATTTCCATATTCGGTATCTATGATCTCCATATCCGGTCCGGATCCGTCACAGTTGCCACCGACGGCGATCACGGGAACGCCCAGTTCCTCCTCAGCTTTTATGGCATCTGAAAAGTGATCGCCTGTGTGTGCGATCAAATCAATGTCCGTGAGTTTGGGCCAGATGTCCCTGAGCTTATTAAGTTTTCCGTGAGTATCGCCGATTACCAGAAGTTTCATGACAGAAGTATATCAAAACAGAGTCCATCTAACAAGGTGATCCCGCGCCCCTGCGGTCATTGACGGAAGAGAGATTCTAAAGTAGAATATTTTGGGGTGAAAGGGGCAAAAACAAGAAGCTAATCGGGAGAAAAAAATGCAGAAAAGTCTCAGCAGAATGAGAATAGAACTGACATCGATGCTTAAGAACAACAGGCTGCTAAGATCAGCAGTCCGGGAAGTCAACAGAGTTGACATGGTCAGAGCATCCCTTATTATACGAAATCAGGCAAACGACAGGGTCCCTGTGGAGAAGATACTTGAGGGGGATCTGCCAAAGGAAGTATCGGTAAAGGACCTTGTTTTTATACAGAATTTCAGCAACCTTGTGAGAATAGGGTTCAGCAGTCTTGAGATGGGAAATTCTCTGGACAAACACCTGCTGACACAGGGCTACAGGATCCTTTCGGAAAACGAGAACGGATACTTCAGAAAGACAAATCCCGTGGTTTATTCTTTCAACCATGTGCCCCCTCACGCGGTGGATGTTGAAGCAAAACTGGATGACTGCGTGCGCAGAGTCTACAGCAGGGATGCGGGAGACAATGTGATCCTGAGAGCCATGTACATCCACAACAAGATCATAGACATCTGGCCCTATGAGGGATACAACGCCGAACTGGCCATCTTTGCCCTGAACTATCTCCTTACGGAGAACGGACTTGCTCCCATAAGTCTTGCGGCGGTGGACAGACAGGAATACCTGAACATGGTGACGGACTGCCTTAAGGGAGTCCGTCAGGAAATCTTCTACGAGTATCTTTGCGACGCGGTGGAAGAAAAAATGAAAGCCACGCTGGAGGCATGCAGAGAGTATATGAGGAAGAGAAATGAAACGAATAAAGCTTGAGACAAAACATTATCAATGGGGTCTGACTGCGTTCCTCGTTATCGTGTGCTGCGTTCTGGCGTTCTTTGCCATCTATCGTTTCGATGTGATCCAGACATTCTTCGGCTTTTGCTGGAAGGTGCTGGCCCCATTCGTCTACGGCCTGGTGATGGCCTACCTTGTATGCCCCGTTTACAACGCAACGGTGAGAGGTACCTACGCCGTCCTGAACAAAAAGGACCGCAAGTTCAAGAAGGATATGGGGATTGCAAAGGCAACGGGAACCGTGGTTTCGGTCCTTACGATACTCATAGTCATTTCCGGAGTGATGCTCATGGTTATTCCGGGTCTTGTAAACAGCATCATCAGCATAGCGGAAAAAGCACCGGAAACTCTGGAGCAGTTTTCCAAGTGGCTTGAAGAGAACATATCAAAACTCTCGGAAGAGGAACAGGGACAGCTGGAGGATTGGGTGGCCGGCGCCACCGACAACGCCATCAATTTCGCAAAAGACACCCTGCTTCCCCATTCCAAGGCTCTCGCCACAGGGGTCACTCAGGGCGTGATGGGCTTTGCCAAGTTCATGCTGAACTTCGTGATAGGAATAATAATCAGCGTTTACTTCCTCAACAGCAAAGACACCTTCCTTGCCCAGATAAAAAAGGTGATCCTGGCCACCTTCAAGGAAGAGACGGCGGAGGAGATCTTAAACGGCGCCCGCTACACCAACAAGACCTTCGGTGGATTCATAAGCGGCAAGGTGATCGACTCTCTGATAATTGGCGTAATCTGTTTCATAGTAATGAGCATCTTCGGATGGGAGTATTCACTGCTCATAAGCTGCATAGTCGGAATAACGAATATCATCCCATTCTTCGGACCCTTTATCGGAGCGGTCCCATCGGCCCTGCTTCTCCTTATCGCCAATCCCATGCACGCGCTGTACTTCATAATATTCGTCCTTATTCTTCAGCAGTTCGACGGGAACATACTTGGCCCGAAGATACTTGGAGACAGCACGGGACTGAGCAGTTTCTGGGTACTGTTTGCGGTGCTGGTTGGCGGAGGTCTCTTCGGATTCATCGGCATGGTCATAGGCATCCCGGTCTTTGCGGTCATATACTATTACGCCAGCAGAGCGCTCAACAGGAGGCTGGTGGCCAAGGGGTATTCCACGGATCTTAACGACTACAAAATAGATCCATACAGGGTGAAGCCAAAAAAGAATAAGCGAAACAAAGTCATAGCCAGGTTCTTTGGATCATCGGACGATGGAAAGGCAACGGAACCTGAAGATAAGGACAAAAATGAGTCATAGAGAAGACATAATAAATGAACTGAATAATTTAAACATCCTCAGAGACGAACCAATGTCAAAGCACACTTCTTTTCGTGCCGGAGGGACGGCGGATCTGATGATAGTGGCAGAAGACGAAGGAGAACTGTGCACCGCTCTTAAGGTGCTCTGCGCTCACGATTATCCCCACATGGTGGTGGGCAACGGCAGCAACATCCTGGTAAGAGACGGGGGCTACAGAGGGGCCATCCTTAAACTTGGAAGGGGATTCCAAGGTGTTGTGCGGGAGGGAAACTCTCTTGTATGCGGAGCTGCGGCGCTGCTTTCCACGGCGGCGAAAACAGCCATGCAGGAAGGCCTTGAGGGAATGGAGTTCGCATCGGGTATCCCGGGCAGCATGGGTGGAGCCGTGTTCATGAACGCCGGGGCCTATGAAAAAGAGATAAGGGAAATAATAAAAGAAGTCAGACTGATCGCACCCGACGGAAGCGGAACCGAAACAAAGACCGCAGATCAGCTTCAGATGGGATACAGGAAGACCGCCATCCAGCAGAGCGGAGAAATAGTGAGCAGTGTCGTCCTGGATCTTCAGGAAGGCGATCCCGGGAAGATCAGGGAGAGGATAGCCGAGCTGACCGCCCGGCGAAATGCCAAGCAGCCTGTCAGCCTGCCAAGTGCGGGAAGCTTTTTCAAGAGACCGGAAGGCCACTTTGCAGGCAAGCTCATACAGGATGCGGGCCTTAAAGGGCTCACCGTAGGGGGAGCCCAGGTGTCGCCTTTGCATGCCGGGTTCATAGTAAACATCGGAAATGCAACGGCCACGGATATACTACAGCTAATGAAAATAGTTCAGGCAAAAGTCATGGAACAGTTTGGAGTCATGCTGGAGCCTGAAGTGAGAATAATCGGCGAGGACAAAGATGACAGTAAATAATATAGGTCCGGCAGACTATCGGCTGCTGTACGATCTTCATACACATACGACCTACTCACATGGAAAGGGAAGCGTAGAAGACAATGTGAGACAGGCAATGGAAAAAGGACTGGGTTATATAGCCATTTCAGACCATGGACCGGGACATATCTTCTACGGAGTGAACAGAAACGATCTTCCAAACCTGAAGCGGGACATAGAAAAAATGAACGTTAAATTCCCGAAGCTTCAGGTAAAGATGAGCGTGGAAGCAAACACCATCCATGGAGGCAACGGGCTGGACATAAGACCGGAGGAATTCGATCAGTTCGATTTCGTGATTGCAGGATTCCACTTCGGACTCTTCGGGTGCAGTTCCATAGGCAACTGGCTCTGGTCCCACGGATGGAAGCGGGGAGAGGAAAAGCTCAGGAAGAAAAACACCGAGATGATCATCCACGCTCTGAGATCAAACGATATAGCCATACTGACCCATCCCGGTGATAAAGGTCCCTTTGACATAAAGGCCATCGCAGAGGTGTGCGCGGAGACCAATACCCTTATGGAGATCAACTGCAGGCACGACCACCTCACCGTGGAGGAGATCCGCATGGCCATGGAAGTGGAGGATGTAAAGTTTATTTTAAGCAGCGACGCCCACGTTCCGGAAGCTGTGGGAGAGTGCGGATCGGGACTTAAGAGAGCAATAGAAGCAGGCCTTGACCTGTCGAGAATAGTCAACATTGTAAAGAAGGATGATGTGAAATGAGAACGATAATCATAACGGGATTATCAGGCGCGGGAAAGACCCAGGCCATCGACTGCCTGGAGGATATGGGGTATTACTGCATAGATAATATGCCACCGTCGCTGATCAAGAGTTTCATAGAACTGGCAGAAACGGGTGACGACATAGACAAAGTTGCCTTTGTGGTAGACGTCAGGACCCGCCAGTTTTTTGAAGACTTCAGTCAGACTCTCAACGAGCTGGACCAGAAGAAAAACAAGTACACGATCCTGTATCT
>CADBRY010000114.1 GCA_902797195.1 uncultured Eubacteriales bacterium | reverse complement strand
CCTGCTCTGAGTACTCCGGCCGGATTATTCCCGTCCCGCCGGCGCTTACGCCTAAGGGCTCCATCGGTACCCCGGCGGAGTCCGGCGCTCCCCAGTCCGAATCTGCCTCGAAGGATTCCAGTACTCCGACTTCGCCCAGGGGCTCCGTCACCGCCTCACCTGCCCCGGCCGCGGCCATGATGCCCGCCGGCTGCTCGATCAGCTCTGTATCCACAGCGGCCACAGCTTCCTTTTCAAATCTTTTGAGAGCCTCCTTTATTGGACGATCATTTTCGTAGGCCCATATTGCGCCAACAAACTGTTCCGAAATATACTTTGCCCAATCTGCATCCATCATGTATTCCGTGCGGAGATATTCTGAGGCATTTTCAACAGTCCGGGCAATATCCGCCTCGCTCTGATCCTTGCTGTGGCAGCATATGTCCAGAAATTTATCATCCACGGATCTTAATACAACGTTAAGCTCCTTGGGATGATCTCCCGAAAGGTCCCTGAGTGCCGATACCAGCCTTTTGGAATCCTCGGGAAGTTTTGGGGCGATCTGACTTATGGCATCGAAAACGATTTCAGAATAGGATTTTTTCATTGTCATAGTTCCTCACCCGTAATCGACTCCTCGCTGAGCATTTTCTCGATCTGGTCTGAGTTGATCATCCTTCTGATCTGGGAATAGGTTACCTCGGTGGTGGCAGAGTCCAGCATCTCATCCCTGCACTCCTTTGCGCTGCAGTCCTGGTTGATTGCCATAATATCCGCACTGAAACCTGCCACAATTGCCAGAGAAGGAGATAGAATATCGCAGTATTCTACGCTCTCCCCATTTTTATCGGAAAGTTCAGCACTGCCGTCGGCACCTTTTACCACCGGGGCAACGCTTATCCCTTTAATGTGTTCCATTTCACCAAAAGCAGCGTCGTTCAGTTCCTTCTGAGGATAGCATATTATTGCTCTCTGTTGCTCATTGCCATTCTCTTCATTAGCCTCGGACAATCTCTTGTCAAGCTCAATTATGGCATTGCTTAATTTCTTGGTTGATTTTCCACCAACGGAATAATAGATAACGTCGCAGTTCTGTCCCGCACTTCCCGGCATTATCGCTCGGGTAAGGGAATATGTCAGAGCATAGGAACTGTCGATCTCCGATTCGGGTCTTACAAGGGTCGTCATCAGTTTATTCGGACAGACCTCCTTAAGATACGTCTCCACCGCATCCGCTCCGGAGGATGGCCCTACATAGCCTATTCTTATGCTGCTGTCCTTCAGGTTCTTTTCTGTCAGGCTTTGCATTTCGCCACTGCCGGTCACATCAAGAGCCCATGTTCTGTCCGCTTCGGTCTCGCCCATCGCTTCATTAGTGTCTATGACATAATTGAGGGCGACTCCTTTCACTCCTTCGTGTCTCAGGATCTCCTGCCTCAGCTGCTCCACCTGCTCCTCACTTAGAGCTACATCCCAGCGTAGAAGAGCGCTCTGATCAAAATCATTTGTTCCAATAACTCTGGAATCATAGATAGTTGCTCCCGACTGTGTTGCAGAGGCTTCCCTGCCTGCCATATCATCCCCAACTGCGCTGATGAGTTTACTTCCATCTCCAATCACTATCAGCTGGTTGGAGTAATACTTTTTGTTATCCTTTTCCCGTATAAATTGAGAATCATCGTTGGTCCTGTCAAAGGTCAGCTTGCGCTCGCTCAAGGAAAAGGCAGGTCCCGTCGGCTCCGTAGTCTCAGTTTGATCGTCATCCCCGGCATTTTCTGCGCTCTGCTCAGTCTGACCGCCGGATGATCCGGACTGATCAGCCCTATTGTCTCTTCCGCCACCAAAGTACAACAGGGATCCTGCTCCAAAGGCAATGCACACCAGCACCACCAGCGCCAGGGGAAGAATCCTCTTTTTTTTCTTCACCCCGACATCTGTCCGCACCGGGGTTATCTGTTCTCTTTCAATGGCAGGTTCCTCATGATCGTCCAGTATCTCTGTATCATCAAAAATACTCTGACGCCATTCCGACTTCTCCCTGTCCTGGGGAACGCCGTCTTCAGCCTCAAGATATTTTCTTGCTTCTTTGTATAGCTCCTCTTCGCAGGAAGGACAGAAACCTGTCTCTTCATCCAGAAGATGTCCGCATTTGTCACAATGCTTTTTCATAGCTGCTACCTCGATACCATCAGTCGATCAGAAACTGCACTTTGAGATTTCCTCTTTCTCCCGTTTCCTCATTCATATGTCCATAACCCTTGATGATCATTGCCTTTTCCGCCTTGTAATTGGGCGGAACGTCTATGGCTATCTTAGCTCCGTTGACTTCGATGACTTTGCGGCATCCTTTCACCGCTTCATCTCTGGTCAGGAAAACAAGTTCGTGTCTTTCGTTTGGATCGACCCGATAATTTTTGTCCGGCTTCACGGACATGGAGACGCACTCGATCTCAAGGCGGTTTTCCGCCGGTCTCTCAGGTACCGGCTCCGGGGTCGGTGCCGCCGGCTCTGCCGTTTCTTGCTCAGGTTCCGGGTCCGTCTTTAATAGCTCAGTCTCCAACTCATCGCTTACAGGTGCGTGGTCTGCCGGCTCCGCCGTTTCTTGCTCAGGCTCCGGATCCGTCTTTAAGGACTCAGTCTCTATCTCATCGTTTACAGGTGCCGGCTCCGCCGCCTCCATCAGATCTCTGTATACCTGAGTCTCCGCTCCGCACTGGGGGCAGAACTTATCTATGTCTTCAAGTTTGTATCCACATTTTCCACAGAACATATTTCCGCCTCCATCTATTCACTCTTCAGTTCTT
>CADBRY010000113.1 GCA_902797195.1 uncultured Eubacteriales bacterium | reverse complement strand
GGTGACAGGAGCATGATATTAAGGCCAAAGGGCTTACTTGTAAGTTCTTTGGCCTTCTTGATCTGTTCTCTGACATAATTACCGTCCGCATTACCTGCGGCAATGATACCCAGACCGCCTGCGTTGGACACTGCTGCTGCCAGCTGTGCATCTGCGATCCATGCCATACCACCCTGAAATATCGGGTACTGGATACCCAGCATTTCAGCGATTCTGCCTTTTTTCATTTTTTAACCTTCTATCTTCTCTTCTACAAATTTAACGAGCTCATCGATGTTCTCAAGGTCTCTGTCCAGATCAAGCTGGATTCCAAGCTTCTCTTCCAGCTCCATAACCAGTTCAACTGCGTCCAGTGAATCGATTCCAAGACTTTCAAAAGTGGACTCTCTGGTGATTTCATCCTTCTCACAATCAAGATGCTCTGCTACTACTTCTGCGATCTGATCAAACAACATGTTCTCTACCTCTCTTTTCCTTACATTAACTTATGGTTTTCAAAACCAATATTTGCTTTTCTAACAGTTAGGTATCCTAACTGTTAGAAAGATTAACATATGTTGTGTGCTCTGTCAATACGTAAATCTAGTTCTGATCTTCTATAAGTATCTCCGTCTCAGCGTTGTACTTTTCTTTCAGTTTTCCAAGCTCCGCGAAGTGTTCCGTCTGACAGTGGGCTTTTTGGTGTTCTCTGCTCTCCCACTGCTCCCATAAAAACAATTTGTTTTCATCATCCACCGGGAAGAAATACTCATATCTGATGCAGCCTTCCTCCTCCCGTGATTTATCGGGGATCCCCTGCTCCTGTGCTTCTCTGAGATATCCATCTCTGGATGCTTTGTCGGGCATTGTGTATGTCACATAAAAGTTAGTCACTTTGTCATCCTCCAAAACCGGCAAAAGGGGTCCGGCTGCGACAGCCGGCCCCTTCTCACAAACTATAACATTTCCGTAAGCGCACCCATATCTTCGATTTCTTTATCGGAAAGTTTCTTTATGTCCCCAAGGTGCTTATCCATTTCATCCTTATAGATCTTCTTCATAGCCTCCCAGTCCACATCGGGATTCTCATACTCGGAGACCTGATTGAGGGCATAGGTGGCCTCTCCCACATGGACTACCGGCACCTGCTTCTTCCAGCCCCAGTAATCGTTTTCCGTCACATAGTCCGGGCTGTAAAGATCAACTACAGTATCCGCCACATCCTTGCTGAATATGCAGTAGTTGTAATCGTGCATCGCGTTGATCTGCCATGCATTGTCAAGGGCTCCGGACTCTTCGTCCTCCGCCCACAGCTCCTTCTTGTCAAGTCCCGCCAGGACTCCCTTCAGAAGTTCTATGTTGGTGTTCATGGACTTATGTCCGTAGAATATCTGGAAGTCATCATCTTTAAGGAAGTCGTCCTGGATCTTCTGGAATGCCTCCAGGGATTCCTTGTTAAGAGCCGCTCCTTCCTCACGAAGTTTCTGTGCGGCTTCATCATCCCCATCCTTTACGGCTGTCTCGTATTTACCGTTGATGTCTGAGATCTTCTCATTCCTTGCCTTTGCCTTGGCATCCAGATCGCTTACCGCCTTCTTATATACTTCCGCATCCACGCCGGCTTCTTTGGCGACTTCCTCGTTCAGATTCTCACCGAGATCTTTTGCCGTCTGTGTAAAGTCGATTTCAAGTGCCGGTTCGGCGTCCATGTACATGGCCAGCGCGCCGTACCAGTTGATGTTGGTCTGGAAGGTCGCCTCATCATAGGTATCCTTGTTGTCCGCATCCGTATGATAGTTGTCATAGAGGAACTTCTCATCCTCGAAGCTGTTGATAAAGTAGGGTACTCCATGCCAGCGATAGGATACTCCGTCTTCCATGGTGGTGGTATCAAATGCTTTTGTATCCATGGAAACATCTCCGGCAGTTACCACAAGGCCGGTTTCGCTTATCAGTTTTTCCGCGATGGTGCGGAATTCGGGAACGGCTCCTATTGCAATCTGGTTTCCTTCAACCTTGAATGCAGGCAGCTCGCAGTTGATCATGGCAAGGGTGCTTCCCTGCCAGTCTTCCTTCTCTTTGATCATTCCCCATGCACCCACGGTCCAGTCGAACTGGGATCCTGTAACGCCCCATTCTTCTCCTCCATGGGCTATGAACACTATGTCGTTCTTCGGCTTGTATCCGGAGTCAACCATTGACTTTGCAACTCCGTAAACGAGACCTATTGCCGCACAGTCATCCTGGAAACCATACCAGTACTTGTCGTAATGACCTGAGATTATGATTCTCTGATCGTGACTTTCTCCCGGGATCATGCCGACTACATTGTATGTGGTTCCGCCGTCATCCTCGAGAACCGCATCCAGCATAAGTTTTGCCTTGTTCTTGCCTCCCTTGATGGCCTCCTTGATCTTTGTGGCCTGGTTGACGCTGATGGCGCAGGTGGGGATCAGATCCGAGCAGCAGATGTCCTGTACATTGGCCGTGTCTTTATTGGCCTGTCCGTAACCATTTGTGGCATAAGTCACTATAGCTGCGGCGCCTTTTTCGTGAGCCTGACGAATATATCCGTCGATCCAGGAAACATCCTTTTGGTCAACGTCGGCCAGGACGATCTTTCCTTCCACATCCTTGCCCTCATAGTCTGC
>CADBRY010000112.1 GCA_902797195.1 uncultured Eubacteriales bacterium | reverse complement strand
CTTCTGCTTTACTCGAAAGATCAGACATCTTTCATTCTGGTTTCCGGCGGTGACCCACACTGCGGCAATCTTGTAAGAGAATACGCGTCCTTCTACAAGGGCAAAGGCGGCGGCAGCGATACTTCCGCCCGGGCTATTTTCACCACGGAAGAGGACGCCATGCTCTTCGCCGATCTCCTGACAAAGCACCTGAGCTGATATGACGAAGGCGCCTCGGTTCATGTCAAATCGCCTGCTACGATTAATGTGGATATCATCCCCAATATATTGTATAGTATAGGTAAGATTTTTAAGACATTACACATGGAGGTGCTTTATGGCTGACAGATTTGATTTAAAAGGTTCGATAGTTGCTTTGATAACTCCTTTCCATGAAGATGGAAGCATCAATTATGATAAACTGGAAGAGCTCCTTGAGTTCCATATCGCAAACAAGACCGATGGCATACTGATTCTTGGCACAACCAGCGAGTCCCCCACATTTACCTGGGAGGAGGATTTTGAGATTGTAAATAGATCAGTTGAGGTTTGCAAGGGGCGCATCCCTCTTATCGCCAACGCCGGCTCCAATGACACACGCACTTCCTTTGAGAAGGCGGCACGCTTTACCAAGGCCGGTGTGGATGCCCTGCTGTGCATCTCCCCCTACTACAACAAAGCCAACAAGTCGGGGCTCTATCATCACATCTACGACGTAGCCGACTCAGTGGACATCCCCGTGATCATCTACAACATTCCGGGACGCACCGGCATTGGTTTTCCCGTGGACGTCATGGCGGAGCTTGCCAAAAAAGACAATATCGTAGGCGTCAAGGAAGCTTCCGGAGATCTTTCCTACGTGGCCAAGCTTGCAAAGGCAACGGAGGACCACGAGTTCCACATCTGGAGCGGCAACGATGATATCACCATTCCCATCATGTCACTTGGTGGAAGCGGAACCATCTCAGTCTGGGCAAACCTGATGCCCGAAAAGGTCCATGAAATGACATGGGATTATATCGAAGGACGTACTTCAAAGGCAACTGCCACTCAGCTTGAGTACCTGCCTCTGATAAATGACTTCTTCATTGAAGTGAATCCGATCCCCATCAAAGAAGCAATGAATATGGCAGGCATGGGAGTGGGAGGATTCAGACTTCCGCTGTATGAAATGGAAGATGCAAACCGCCAGATTCTGAAGGCCGAGATGGAGAAGATGGGAATCATCTGATCGCGGCTCGGCCGGAAACGAAGAGGCGAATGCTGAGAACAGGCTGGCAGCCACAGCGGCAAACCTGAGAACAGGCGGCTGGCAGCCACAGCGGCAAACCTGAGAACAGGCGGCCGAAGTAAAGGAGAAAAAGTATGAAAGTAATGATCGCCGGGTACGGCAGAATGGGACAGTTGATCGAGGAGACATTGTTGGCTGACAGCGCTGATGGCGGTAACTCCATCGTAGCGCGTATAGATATGCAGGCCGATGAAAGCAAAGGTCTTATCGAGCCCTCGTCTCTCGAGGCCATGGACAAGGTTGCGGATCTGATCATGGACTTCAGCCATCCCACTCTTACGGATCAGCTGAGGGCCTACGCGTGGAGAACCAAGACTCCTCTGCTCTCCGGCACGACTAATCTCAGTCCGGAACAGATGAACGACATCGAAGCCCTGGGAGAAGTTGTCCCCGTGATCTGGGCATCCAACTACTCATTCGGTATCAATCTCTTCCGGCACATCCTGGGAGAGATCGCTCCGGTCCTTGAAGGCTGGGATATAGAGGTATCAGAGACGCATCACAACAAGAAGGTGGATGCTCCAAGCGGCACCGCCATGTCCCTCATCAAGGCTATCGATCCCAACGAAGAGTATTCCCTGGTGTTCGGGCGGGAAGGCGACTGCGGAGCCCGTACAAAGAAGGAGATTGGCGTCCACGCTCTTCGCGGCGGGACCGTCGTAGGCGAGCACAAAGTGGACTTCTTCGGAAACGATGAAGTATTTGAAATTACCCATAAGATGGGCAGCCGCCAGATCCTGGTAGACGGAGCCATAGCGGCAGGCAAGCGCCTTATAACAAAGTCCCCCGGTTTCTACACCATGGACGACCTGCTCTTCGGCTGATGGCCTGATCTTCGACTAAGAATCACGCTCTGGTCGGCAGGCACCACTTCTATCATGACCCTTCGCTGAGAAGCCGACGGCCGGCAAAAGGAATCTCTCAAGCACCCCCTGTGGGTGCTTTTTTTACTGCAGCCCTTAGTTGTATATTGAGCTGCTTTTTTTATCAGCAGCCTTGAGCTGCATTTAGAGCCGCTTTTTCAGCGGTAAATTCGCGTTATAATTACAATTATTTACATTTTTGTAATTATTTTATTGACATTTATTTCCAATTAGTGTAAACTCATTTCTACCACAAACTATTGACATTTTAGCAGCTAAAAACAGGAGGAAATCACGCAATTTGTTGCCTTTCCATGGGTCAAAATGTAAACATGATTATCTGAACACGTCATAGACACTGATATTGATGAATTTTGTGTCAACGAGCTATTTTAAAAAAAGTATTTACACTGGAGGGACAGAAAATGAAGTATATTACCTACTTGTTAGACGAAATAATGTCGATACTTGATCGCGAAAAAGAATTTTACACCATGGTCCTTCAGCAGAGCCCCGAGGGCAGCCTTATCTGTGAAAAACGCGGTGGAGGATTTAGATATTTACACAGCACTCCTCTTGGGAAGGACGCCTCGGGCGTTCATAGCTATAAGCGCGTTACAATAACGGACAAGCCCGACATGGTCAGGGCGTTGATCGGCAAAGAATATGCAATTCACGCTTTGAAGAGGATAAAACACAATGTAGAGATTATCGATAATACCCGTAATGGGTTCATGGATATGTCGCCGAGGAGCATCATCAACGAAACAGGAATAGGGCGAAAAAAAGCCATGATATCACTGCCGGCCATCACGGGTCGCTCGGCAACAGAATCGGCATGGGCGGGGCGCGCCGGCCAAGTCGGAACAACAGAAAACCACGGCCAATCAGGAAACGAGATAACAATTCAGGAAATCGCGGGTAAGTTCGGATCAGCCGATGCCCGCAGCAGAGCCTGGGCCGAGGAGGAATATGAACAGAATCCACACAAACCCGAAGGCAAGTCACACTGCACCAGCAGAGGCCTTTTGGTAAGAAGCAGGGCTGAACTGCTAATTGCGGAGATTCTCTATAAATACGATATTCCCTTCAGATATGAACAGAAAATCAGAATTGGGACAAATGAACTTTTCCCGGATTTCACTTTCCTTGATAAAAACGGCGATGAGTTCTATTGGGAGCACTGCGGCATGATGGATGACCCCACCTATCTTAATAACTTCAGGTGGAAGAGAGGCCTTTACGAAGGAGCTGGCATTGGGGAATGGACCGATATGATCTATTCATTCGACAATGATGGGAATATAGATATGCGCCAAATCGAGGCAATAGTAAAACTCTGGGTGCTTCCCAGAGTTTCGTAAATCATCT
>CADBRY010000111.1 GCA_902797195.1 uncultured Eubacteriales bacterium | reverse complement strand
TCAAGGATATCACACCGATTCCGCACAATGGATGCAGACCGCCGAAGCGTAGAAGAGTTTGATGGGAGGGAGGAACCAACATGGCAGTAAACAGAGATCCAATTCTTAAAAGATGCAGAGAACTTCAGATCGACCCCAGCCACATGGGCATCTTCAAAGAGTCCAAGAGAGCACCTCACGGCAACGGTCGTCGTAAGATGAGTGACTATGGTCTTCAGCTTCGTGAGAAGCAGAGAGCCAAGTTCATATACGGAGTACTGGAGAAGCAGTTCCGCAACACCTTTGATAAGGCCTCAAGAAAAAGCGGTATCACAGGTGAAAACCTTCTGATCATGCTTGAGGAGCGTCTGGATAACGTTGTTTATCGTATGGGACTTTGCACAACCAGAAGAGAAGCAAGACAGCTTGTAAATCACGGTCACTATACAGTGAACGGCAAGAAGGTCAACATCCCTTCATACATGGTAAAGCCCGGTGACGTGATCAAGGTAAAGGAAAAGAGCCAGAGCTCTCCCAAGTTTAAGGAAATCAAAGAGATGGAAGTTGGCGTACCCGCATGGCTTTCCGTTGACAGAGACAAGCTTGAGGGAACTGTTGTGGCAGAACCCACAAGAGATCAGATCGATACTCCCATCGAGGAGCACCTGATCGTCGAGCTGTACTCGAAATAATTGATAGAGAAGGAGGTTTTTACATGATAGAAATCGAAAAACCGACAATCGAATGTGTATATACGGGAGATGATCCCAACTACGGAAAGTTCGTCGTTGAGCCTCTGGAGAGAGGATACGGAACGACTCTGGGAAACAGCCTGAGAAGGATCATGCTCAGCTCACTTCCCGGCGTGGCGGTTACCTCTGTCAAGATCGACGGTATCCTTCATGAATTCTCAACAATTCCGGGAATCAAGGAAGATGTTACAGAGATCATCCTGAACCTGAAGCAGCTTGCTGTAAGACTGGAAAACGAGAATGAAAAAAGCGTCATGATCAGTGAGAGGGGACCGAAAGAAGTAACGGCGGCCGACATTGAGAAGGACGCCGATATAGAGATCTTCAATCCGGATCTTCACATAGCCACTCTGGATGAGGGTGCTACTCTGGTCATGGAGATCAATATGGCAAAAGGCCGCGGATATGTTCCGGCGGAGATGAACAAGGACGAGAATACGCCTATTTCCGTTATCCCTACCGATTCCATATACACCCCGGTAAAAAAATGCAATTTCACCGTGGAGAACACTCGTGTAGGACAGGTAACAGACTATGACAAGCTGATCCTGGAGATCTGGACCGATGGATCCGTAAGCCCAAGCGAAGGAGTTTCCATTGGAGCCAAGATCATGCAGGAGCACCTGAACCTGTTCGTCGAGCTGAACGACACAGCCGAGGGTATGGAGATCATGGTGGAGAAGGAAGAGAACCAGAAGGAAAAGGCTCTGGAGATGACCATTGAAGAACTGGAGCTTTCGGTAAGATCCTTCAACTGTCTCAAGCGCGCATCCATCAACACAGTGGAAGAACTGACCATGAAGAGCGAAGAGGATATGATGAAAGTCAGAAACCTTGGAAAGAAGTCTCTTGATGAAGTCAAAAAGAAACTGGAAGAACTGGGCCTTGGTTTGAGACAGGGCGATGAATAATTAACATTAAGGAGGAAGCAGAAATGCCAGGATATAAGAAATTGGGCAGAGACTCCGCTCACCGCAAGGCGATGCTGAGAAATCTGGTGACTGACCTTCTGAGAGAGGGCAGGATCACCACGACTCTCACAAGAGCGAAGGAGGCCGGAAGACAGGCAGAGAAGATGATCACTCTGGCAAAGAGAGGCGATCTTCACGCTAAGAGACAGGCACTGGCCTACATCTATGATGAGGCAGTCGTAGAAAAGCTCTTTGGAGAGATCGGACCGAGCTACGCTGAGCGTCAGGGCGGATACACCAGGATCCTTAAGCTGGGTCCCCGTCAGGGAGACAACGCAGAGATGGTCTTCCTGGAGCTGGTGAAATAAGATCTGAAATAAGACCTGAGATTACAAAGGAGCCGTTGCGGAAGTGCAGTGGCTCCTTTTGATATGCAGCGGCTCCTTTTGATACGGTGAGGGGCCAGGCGAGGGAGCTTATATGCTCCCGCCGGCATCTGCTGTTGTACCGCCGGCACCTGTGGGTGTTGTCCCGCCGACACCTGTGGATGTTTCGGTGACGATCATCTGGGGCTTGATGTCGTGAGGCTCTGCAGGCAGTTCATCTACCACCTGAAGATCATAGCAGACAGCAAGAGTGGAGCACATGGGGTGCTTTTCAAGATATCTGTCGTAGTATCCGCCGCCGTATCCTATTCTGTTGCCCTTCACGTCGAATACTGCGCCGGGCATGATGATCAATGTGTTTTCGTCGGGAACAAGCACCTTTTCCGAGGTGGATTCTCTTATCTTGAAGGATCCGGATATCTCTATCTTATCCTCTTCGTAGGCGTTGAATATCATCTCTTCCCCAATGACCTTTGGGATCCATATTCCCTTACCGTCCTTTTTCGCGAAGGGAATGAGAAGGGTCACGTCCACTTCATTTCTGATGGGCATGTATATGCAGATATCCGTTGCCTTTACATAAAAGGTGGTCTCAACGATCCTGCGGCAAATAAGTTCCGATTTTTCCGCCACTTCCTCAGGGCTCATATTTTTTCTCGCTTCGACGATCTCTTTGCGAAGTTCTTTTTTTGTAAGCATCCTTATCCTCCTGTCACCTGTTCCTTTGGCATACACCTATTATACTTCAATAAATACCCGTAAACACATAAACATGTGATATACTCTTTGTTGAAATCAGGAGGTGGCTCATGCTTTACAGACGTTTTGAAAAAGGAAATATGGATGTATCCCTGCTGGGGCTGGGATGTATGAGATTCCCCATGGATGGCAGAGGGAATGTGGATGAGGCAAAGGCAATAGAGATGATACGGACGTCCATCGATGAGGGCGTCAACTATATCGATACGGCATACACATATCACGGAGGGCTCAGCGAGAGGATCATAGCCAAAGCCCTTAAGGATGGATATAGAGAGAAGACTCTGGTTGCGGATAAACTGCCCACCTGGCTCCTTAAGACGGAAGAGGATGTAAGGCGGATCTTCTTTGAACAGAAGGAGAGGCTGGACATCGATGTCATCGACATGTATCTGGTGCACAGCGTTACCAAAGAAAGCTGGGACCTGGCAAAAAAGTGCAGAGTCCTGGAGATACTTGAGGAGCTCAGGCAGGAAGGCTATATCAAATACATAGGATTCTCATTCCACGACGAATATTCTCTCTTCGAGGAAGTGATAGATTCATGGGATTGGGACTTCTGTCAGATACAGCTGAACTATGTGGATGTGGAATTTCAGGCAGGGGTCAAGGGCCTTAAATACGCCGCCTCAAAAAATATCCCCGTGGTTATAATGGAGCCTCTTAAGGGCGGGCGCATCACGGATAGGGTCCCTCCCGCAATACAGGAGATCTGGAAGGGGGCCAAAACAAAGCGAAGCCCGGCTCACTGGGCCTTCCTGTGGGTAGCGCAGTTTCCCGAGATCCTTACCATACTCAGCGGAATGAGCGACATGAGGCAGCTTTACGAGAACCTGGAGATGTTTTCCCACAAGGAAATAGAGAATGTATCCGGGGAAGATCTTGAAGTCATCGAAAGGGCCGGAGACCTTTACCGCAGCCTTATAAAGCATCAGTGTACGGGCTGCAAATACTGCCTTCCCTGTCCAAAGGGGGTGGCCATTCCAAACATTATCAGATATCTTAACGATTGGTATGCATTTGATAACAATCCAAGGCTGAAAGGGGAATACAACACCTGGCTGGATCCCGAGGAACAGGCGGCAAACTGTGTCAGCTGCGGTCAGTGTGAGAAGGCGTGTCCCCAGCATCTTCCCATTATGGAGATCATGCATGAAGCCGACGGCATCTTCGGCCGTTAGAAAAGGTTGGGTTTGACCGTCAGAAAATGTTGGATTTGACCGAAAGATAGGTGTTTAACTGGCGGTGGATATATGTTAGAATCGGTGGTGAAATTTGTGCGGTTCTGCACGCCGATAATCAGGAGGTAAACAAGGATGACAGAAAAAATCGTTGTTGCACTGGGAGGAAACGCTCTCCAGTCAGGAAAAGGTGAAGCGACTGCCGAGGCTCAGCTTGAGGTGGTCAAAAAGACATGTTCTTACCTTGCAGAGATCAGCGCCATGGGATATGAGATGGGCGTTGTTCACGGAAATGGTCCTCAGGTAGGCAGGATATTATTGGCATCAGAGACAGCTAAGGACGTAACGCCGGCAATGCCCTTTGACGTTTGCGGAGCTATGTCACAGGGATACATCGGCTATCACATTCAGCAGGCACTTAAGTTTGCTTTGGAGAAAAAAGGTATCAAGGCGCCCGTTGCAACTATCGCGACTCAGATGGTGGTCTCGGCGGATGATCCGGGATTTACCAATCCCACTAAGCCCATCGGCCCCTTCTACAGCGAGGAAGAGGCAAAGGCAATGGAAGCCGAAAAAGGCTACACCGTAAAAGAGGACGCGGGAAGAGGATGGAGAAGAGTAGTAGCATCCCCCATCCCCACAAAGATCGTTGAGATCGATGCTGTGCGTAAGCTTTGGGATACTACTGTGACCATATCATGCGGCGGCGGCGGAATCCCCGTTATTGAAAAGGAAGACGGAAGTCTGGAAGGCGTTGCCGCGGTAATCGACAAGGACTTTGCAGCTGAGCTTCTGGCGGAACAGGTGGACGCCGATATTCTCATGATCCTTACAGAGGTAGAGAAGGTGGCGATCAACTACAACAAGCCGGATCAGCAGGACCTGTCCACGATGACTCTGGCAGAAGCCGAAAAGTATTCGGAAGAAGGTCAGTTCGCGCCGGGAAGCATGCTTCCCAAGGTAAAGGCAGCCATGAAATTCGTAACTGCCTTCCCAAATAAAAAAGCAATCATCACATCTTTGGACAAAGCCGTGGATGCTCTTGAAGGCAAAACGGGAACAGTGATCACAAACAGCTGACAGGTGCGATCGGTTGCCCCATGAGCAGTATAAAGAGAATAGAGGCGGTCGGGATCAGAATCTGAAATCCCGGCTGCCTTTTTCAATTTCCTCGAGACGTTCTCTTGTGAGACGGCGGACTTTATCGCTGGGAATGAGGGAAAGCTTTTCCTCGATCATTTCGTTGCCTTTGCGCCTTGTATCCTCATTGGCATAGTCCATCAGGAATTCTTTGAGGGTGAGCATGGCGTTGGGCTGACAGCAGTTGGCGATCTGGCCCGATTTCAGCAGGCTCATGAAGCGGTCGCCTGTGCGGCCTTCCCTGTAGCAGGCCGTGCAGAAACTGGGAGTGTATCCAAGCTCAATGAGCCAGTCCACCACCTCCGCAAGTGTCCTTCTGTCCTCCACGTCGAACTGGGCGGTATCCTCGGGTCTTTCTTCCTCAACATAGCCGCCTACGCTGG
Source organism: uncultured Eubacteriales bacterium (assembly GCA_902797195.1). Lineage (GTDB taxonomy): Bacteria > Bacillota > Clostridia > Peptostreptococcales > Anaerovoracaceae > Lentihominibacter. Next base: position 2,036 of record CADBRY010000111.1, on the reverse strand, counting down.
TCCTGCTTCCGCCGCTGATCTGGGTTATGCCTATCTCAAGGCATTCCCGTCTGGTTTTTTCACTCTCTCTGGTGGACATGATCATTCCCGTATAGGGGACCGCTATCCTGAGAACTGCAACTATCCTCTTGAAAATATCGTCGGGAACTCCGTTGTCGAATTCATCCGGGTCGATGTCATCGGCAGGGCGGACCCTGGGTACGCTTATTGTATGAGGGCCGCAGCCGTAGGTCTTTTCCAGATGGTGGGCGTGCATCAGTATTCCCACGAAATCGTATTTGTAATTGTTCAGCCCGTAGAGAACGCCGCAGCCAACATCGTCTATGCCGGCTTCCATTGCTCTGTCCATGGCCTCGGTATGGTAGGCGTAGTCGCTTTTGGGACCTGTGGGATGGAGCTGCTCATAGGCTTCTTTGTTGTATGTCTCCTGGAAGAGTATGTAGGTCCCGATGCCCGCATCCTTCAGCTTGCGGTAGTTCTCCACCGTGGTGGCGGCGATGTTCACGTTCACACGGCGGATGGCTCCGTTCTTATGTTTGATGCTGTAGATGGTTTTTATGCTCTCAAGGATATACTCGATGGGGTTTTCCTTGGGGTGTTCTCCCGATTCTATGGCAAGACGCTTATGGCCCATATCCTGAAGGGCCATGACTTCCTGTCTTATCTCATCCTGGGTGAGCTTCTTCCTGGGGATGGTCTTGTTCTGTCCGTGGTAAGGGCAGTAGACGCAGCCGTTGACACAGTAGTTTGAGAGATACAGAGGAGCGAACATAACGATCCTGTTTCCGTAGAAGTGTTCCTTGATCTCCTTGCCAAGGTCGAAGATCTCCCGGATGATCTCAGGGTCTTCACATTCAAGGAGGGTAGCCGCCTCCTTATATGAGAGCCCTTTGTACTCCCGGCCTTTGTCCAGGATCTGTCTCATAAGATCCATGTCGTTTTTATGTTCTTCTGCAAAGGCAAGAGTTTCCTTTATTTTCTCATCGTTTATAAATTCTTCAGCTTTCTTGGATGTGCTGTTGTACGTAACCATTTTTTCACCTGCATTTTAACGGACTGTATTAAATAATGTAAATGTCGGCTAAAATATACTGTCGATGACTGTATGATAGCACATAAAGGGAGTTAAAAGAATGAGACTTTGTCACTTTTAACCAATTACCATATGAATTTTGAATATCCCGCTTCTCCGTTGTCGATAAGCAGGTTCTGGCCTGTCATGGATCTGTTGATGACTGAGACAAAGTATATCCACTGTGCTATTTCCTCTGGTTCCGCCCATCTCTTCATTGGGGTAAGATCCATTATCTGATCCCAAAGTTTGGGATCCCCCATTACATGCTCATTCAGATCGGTCCTGACACCGCCGGGATCGATGCTGTTGCATATGGCATTGGGTGCTAGACGCAGAGCCAGATTTTTCGTGTATGCCATAACCCCGCCCTTGCTTGCGGCATATTCCGGGAACTCGCTTCCCGTGTGGGCACTGGCCGAGCTTATGTTGACCACAGCCTTGATATCCGGGTTGTATATGGCGAATCTCTCGCAGATATTGATGGTTCCCTGAAGATTAACTTCTATGTCTTTTCCGGAATTCTGAACACCGGCGCAGTTGATAAGGATCTCGGGAAAGAGATCTTTTGGGAAAGTTGCCGGATCGCATACATCGCCTGTATGGTGAGTATATTTGCCGGGGGCAGGTGTTTCCGAGGCTAAGGGGACAGGATCGTAATCAAAGGCTGTGATATCCAGTCCATGCACTTCATGTCCGTAGTGGAGAAAAAGCTGTGCCGTTGCCTTTCCAATACCTCCCGATGCTCCTGTAATAAGAATACGCATTATTTCACCTCCGATTCAAAGTCAGATCTATACTGAAAATACGGAGCGCCTACATTGTCCCGCTCCCAGTTTTTGCACACTTTGTATCCCAAGGGGCTGAAGACCACCTCGCAGAGAAGTTCCATGACGGCTCCGGTGATGGAACAGAATAAAACCTGCAGCCACGTCCATCCGAAGAAATGGACGGAGACTATCAT